>JANOZI010000869.1:0-3854 GCA_031429375.1 Acidobacteriota bacterium
GCTTCAGGATCTCGGCCACTCGCTCCTTATCAAGCGACCCGTCAGCGACTCGACGGCGTAAGGCGCTTCGCAATTCCACCGACAACAAGGCCGACGTGACGCAATCATGGCGGCGCAGCAGCTGCAGAACTTCGAGTCGCCCGTCTTCGTCGACGTAGCGCTTGATGAGCGCGCTCGTGTCGAAGTAGGCCCACGACACGGCTTAGGCGCGGTCCTCGCGATCCTCGATGACGGTCTGCGACAGCGGCTTACCCTTGATCTTCGCCGGCCGCCAGCGCGGGGTCGGTGTTCGGCCCTTTCTCGTCGCTGGCTTGAGGAAGCCCTCGTCGACCATGGCCTGGATAGAGACGTCGAGGCTCTCTTCGTCTTTGATGGGCTTGATCACGGCGATCGGATGCCCGCGCTCGGTGAGAATCACTTCCTTGCCTGCGCGGACCGCCTTGATGGCCTTCGAGAAGTGTTGATTGGCTTCGCGGAGCCCGAGTTTCATGTAGTGATGATACTACAAGTGCCCGGCTTGGACCTGGGCTGTGACCCGCACGAGCCTCAGCGCGAGGTCGTCGAGCACAAACTATTCCAGAACAATTGCCACATTGGTGCCACACGCGTGCGCGATCGATCAAGGCCTCACGCGCGAGTTTCATCGACGCGCAACGAACTCGCATTGGATCAACAAGTTCCGGCTCGTGAGATGTCCAAGAACGAACTGCGTTTCGATCCACCACCAGACAAACAATCTGTTGGCGATCTGTGATTTGTGGTACGAACTCAACCTTGCAACTTGTTGATTTTAAAGAGTGTGGTGAGCCCGGTAGGAATCGAACCTACAACCAACAGATTAAGAGTCTGCTGCTCTGCCAGTTGAGCTACGGGCCCCCTGAGGCGGTGGTCGAACAGCGCGCGAGGCTGCAAGACTGGCATGTTCCGCTCAAGCGCTCTGACCAACCGGCGCTCATGCGGACAAACACTGACTATAGCATTCGCGCTTCACGCGGAGCAATCCTTCAACTCATGCCAGGCACGGTCAGGTCCGATCTTTCACTTGCGAAGGCCCAGAAATGCGACCTTGACGCTCGCCAAGCCGCTCAAATTCCTTTTTGAGCGCCTCCAGTTGATCCTCATCAAGCTCCTCGAGATTCATCAGTTGTGGCCGGGCGCCGGCCGTGCTTCTGATCAGCTCATCGAGCTTCAACTGCAGGGCCCGCGTGTCGCGGTTCTGGGTGTTCTGCAGCAGGAACGCGATCAGAAACGTCACTTGCGACGCCGCCGTGTTCATCGTCAACTGCCACGTATCCGAGAACCGAAACACCGGACCGAGCATCAGCCATAGTGCGGTCAACGCGAGCGTCGCCGTGAACGTCCACGGAGAGCCGACCACGGCTGCGGTGCGGTCGGCAATTCGCCTGAATCCATTCGTCATGAGTCCCCCCAACTGCCGGCATGACGATATCAGGTCGACGTGACGCGAGGCTGCGGGCCGACCCTATCACGGGAGGTTCCTCCCATGGCAGGATGGCACTGCCACATGCTTCGAGCCGCCCTTCTTGGCACTCTGATCGCGGTTTCGGTGCAAACCGCACCGGTGGATGAACGATCGGTCGTCGCCGATCGCGTCACCCGGCTGACACGGGATACGGCGTGGACCCGCGTCCGCTCGGTTCCGCTCGGCTTCCAGACATTCCATCCGCAAGGCCTGGTGAAGATCGGCGAGACGTTTTTCCTCTCATCGGTCGAGGTCCTCGATCGCGATGCCGGGAAGGGGACCGGGCATCTCTTCAAGATGGATTCAGCCGGCCGCCGTCTCGCCGACCTCAAGCTGGGCGAAGGCGCCATCTACCACCCGGGCGGGCTCGATTACGACGGCACGAATATCTGGGTCGCGGTCGCCGAGTACCGGCCGAACAGCCGATCGATCGTCTACCGCGTCGATCCCAACACGATGCGAGCCGTGCTCGTGCTCCGCTTCCCGACCGATCACATCGGCGCCATCGTCCACAACACCGACGACGACACGCTTCACGGTGTGAGCTGGGGCTCGCGCCGCTTTTATCGCTGGACCCTCGGCCGCGATGGCCGCGTCGCCACGCCGGCCGCGGCCGTCGCCGCGCAGCGCACGCTCAACCCGTCACACTACGTCGACTACCAGGACTGCAAGTACGCGGGCAACCGCCGCATGCTCTGCACCGGCGTGACGGAGTTCCGGCAATCTGCTGATGCGCAGCCGTTCCGGCTCGGCGGCATCGAACTGGTTGATTTGCAGGACGGCCGGCCGCTGCACCAGGTGCCCATCCTGCTGTGGACCGAGCGCGGCCTGGACATGACGCACAATCCAGCCTGGATCGAGTCCACGCCAACAGGCCTGCGAGCCTATTTCATCCCCGAAGACGACAACTCGACGCTGTACGTGTTCGAGGCCGCGACCCCGTGACGTTGCCCATGCTGCCGACGCGCAGCTGGCTCCTGTTACTGGCAGCCTGGTCGAGCGTGGCGCTGCTGACCAAGACCGTGCCCGAAAGCGCGCACGAGTTTTCACGCCTCGGCACCGTCGATTCGCTCGTCGAGCGCGGGACCTACCAGCTCGATGAGTCGATCTTCATCGGCACGCGCGACAAGATTCTCAGCGACGGCCATTTCTACTCGCACCAGCCGCCCTTGCTTGCGACGCTCGAATCTCCGGTCTACTGGGTGCTGCATGTGCCCGGCATGCGATTCAATAACCGCACGCGCGAGCTCACCGTCTTTCTCTTCACGCTCCTGACCAACGGCCTCGCGCTCGCGTTGACGGTCGTCGTGTTCAGCTATCTGCTCGGACTTGCCGGCGTGCCGCCCCCGGCGCGCGACTTCTACGCGTTCGTTCTACCGCTTGGGAGTTGGCTTCTTCCCTACGGCGTCGTCGCCAACAACCACGGCGTGTCGGGCTTGCTGCTTGCCGTGACGGCGTACCTGCTGCTCGCGCTCGAATGGCGCGGCGTTACGGCGCGGCGTTGCGGATGGCTCGGCGCAGTCCTCGGCCTGCTCGCGGCGATTGAACTGTTGCCGATCGTGTCGTTCGTCCCGCTCACGATCGGATTCTTGTGGATGCGGCGCGACGTCAAGGCGGCTGAATGGCGCGCGTTCGCCCTGGGACTGGGTGTGCCGCTCCTGGCCCACGCCCTCATCAACATCCGGATCACCGGCGACGTCATTCCAGCCGGGTTTCATCACGAGCTGTTCGAGTTTCCCGGTTCGACGTTCGATGAGACGACGTTGAGCGGCTCGGTCAAACATCAATCGCTCGGCGAGCTCGCCGACTACACGTGGCGTGCCTTGTTCGCGGGCAAGGGCTACTTCACGTTCGCGCCGGTGCTGGGTGTGGGGCTCGTGGCCGGCGTGGCGGGATGGCGATGGTGGGCACGGGCTCGCGGCGCGCACCTCGTGCTGCTTGGCGGCACGGTGCTGAGCCTGGCCGCATCGCTGCTGATGACGAACAACTTCGGCGGCGGCGCCGTCGGCTTTCGCCATGCCACGTATCTCGCGCCCGCGATGCTGACGCTACTGCTGCCGGTACTCGCGGATCGGCGTCCCGCGGGCCGCGCCGGCGGCTACGCACTTGGTGCGGTCGCGGCAATGTCGCTGGTCGCGATGCTGCTGTTTCACGTGAAGCAACCGTGGCCGAATACCACGTTCCCGCCAGCGCAGCTTGGGACGTGGCAGAACTACTTCCCGATCGTGGCGAAAGTCGTCAGCGGGAACTTGCTGAACCCTTGACGGGCACGACGTCGTCGACTTCGCCGACTCCCCCCGCACCTACGACTTCCTGGTGGAATCCGCCAACGTGTTGTGGTCGTTTACCGTCGACGACGTCGTGCCCGTCA
>JANOZI010000870.1:0-4845 GCA_031429375.1 Acidobacteriota bacterium
ACCGGCCTCGGTCAGATCGCCGCGATCGATCCAGCGAGCGGCAAGACCTTGTGGCTCTACAACCCCGAGGCGTACGCGCAGGGCGCGCAGGCCGACACGGTGGGGTGGCTGACGCGCGGTGTGGCGTACTGGACCGACGGCCGCGACGACGAGCGCATCTTAATGGGGACGTTCGACGGCTACCTGCTCGCGCTCGATGCGAAGAGCGGGAAGCCGATCGCCTCGTTCGGCGAAACCGGGAAAGCGGATCTGCTGGCCGCGCTGCCGCGCGCCAAGCGAGGGGTGTTGCACCAGTTCGACGGCGAGCGCCACTACGTGTCGGTTGATTCGCCGCCTATGGTCGTGCGCGACACCGTGATCGTTGGTTCGTCGATGTCGGATCGGCCGCCGGTCAAGGAATGGGTGCCCGGCGACGTCCAGGCGTTCGATGTGCGGACCGGCAAGTTGAAGTGGGTCTTCCACGTCATTCCACGCGACGGCGAGCTTGGAGTGGAGACGTGGCAGGACGGCGCGCATCGCTACACCGGCAACGCTAACGTGTGGTCGATGATGAGCGGCGACGACGAGCTCGGGCTCGTCTATCTGCCGACGACCACGCCGAACAGCGATTACTACGGCGGCTTCCGCAAAGGCGACGGGCTCTTTGCCGAGTCTATTGTCGCGGTCAATGTCGAAACGGGGCAGCGCGCCTGGCACTTCCAGGCCGTGCATCACGGCGTGTGGGATTACGACCTGCCCGCCGCGCCCACGCTGCTCGACATTACCGTCGACGGACGCCGGATCAAGGCGCTGGCGCAGGTCAGCAAGCAGGCGTTCACCTACGTCTTCGATCGCGCGACCGGCAAGCCGGTGTGGCCGATCGAGGAACGCCCGGTGGCGCCGTCCGATATTCCGGGCGAGGAGCTGTCCAAGACACAGCCGTTCCCGACGCGGCCGCCGGCGTTCGATCAGCAGGGCATTACGGAGAACGATCTCATCGCGTTTACGCCGCAGTTGCGTGCGGAGGCCAGGGAGATCCTGACCCACTATCGCTACGGCCCGCTCTTTACGCCGCCGTCGCTCTACAAGGAGGGCGGCGTGCGCGGCACCATCTTCGTGCCCGGCATCAACGGCGGCGCGTTATGGAGCGGGTCGGGCGCCGATCCGGAGACCGGCTTTCTCTACGTGCCATCGAAGACGCAGCCGGTGATGATGACGCTCACGCCGCTGCCCGACGGCCAGAAGGCGTGGCCGAGCGTGACGCCGATCGACGGCACGCCGCTGCCGTACGTGCCCAACGGCAAGATCGGCCCGCCCAGCGTGCATCCCGCCAGGCCGGTGCCGCCGGCGGGGCCGCAAGGGCTGCCGTTGCTCAAGCCGCCGTACTCGCGCATGACGGCCTACAACCTGAATAAAGGGACCATTGCGTGGCAGGTGCCGACGGGCCCGGGGCAGGACGCCATTCGCAACCATCCGGCGCTGGCCGGCCTCGCGCTTCCCGATCTTGGCGGGCAGGGCGGTCTTGGCGGACCGCTGGTGACGAGGACCGTGCTGATCTATGGACTGCTGTCTTCCTCAGGACGGGCCGACCGCGGCGGCCGGCTGGTCGCGTACGACAAGGCGACCGGCGCGATGGTCGCCGCCGTGCCGCTGCCCGGCGCGCCGCTCGGCACGCCGATGACCTACGCGATTAAGGGAAAGCAGTACGTCGCGCTGACATTGCTGGGAGGCCAGATGGTCGCGCTGGCCATTCCTTGATCCTTGAAGTGCGTACGGTGCGTACCGTTCCTGGAGTGCGTACGGTGCACTAGTACGTAGAGTGCATAGAGTGCGGATGGTGGGTTGGTGGCACAATCGGCCCTGTTTGTCACCAAGAGCACTGTTGGCACCCCGAGCACTGTTTGGCACCCCGAGCACTGTACGCACCCTTGGCACAGTACGCACTGTACGCACCCTAAGTGGTCTGGGTTGAAGTCTTCAGCGCGCGCTCCTGTGCCGCGGCGCGCAACATGCTGATCGCCGTATAAATCACGACCACGATCACGCCCCAGCGGACGGTGTCGAGCGGCAGCGACTTCACGATGAAGGCCGCGATGATCACGGCGGCCGGCCCGCCCAGCATCAAGCCGATCGCGCTGCGGACGTCGTAGCTTTGCTTGCGGATGAACTGCAGGCTGCCGACCGGCATCAGGAACGCGCAGGCGCCCATCATGATCGGGAACGCCGCCGTCGGGTTCATGCCGAGCAGGCTGATCATGATCAGGCACGGCGCGTAATAGCCGATGCCGAGCATCATCAGCGCGCCGAGGAACATCGAGATCACGACCGCCAGTGCCAGTTTGACGCCCGAGACGCCAAGCGCCACGCCGGGCGCCGGACCCACGCCCGTGAGCGACAGCAGCATCAGCGTCGCCGCGCCGATCAACGCGAAGCCCATGCCGATCTGCACCTGCCGCCGCGGCAATCCGGCGACGACGCCGGCGCCGAGCCACGCGCCGAGCACCGCCGCGCCGATGATGGCGATCAGGGTGATGAACTCGACTTCGACGATCGTGATGTAAATCAGCGCCTGGATCAGCGTCGGCAGCGTGTGGCCGACGTTGAGCGTGCCGGGGATCTTCTCGTCGCGCACGGTCTTGAAGAAGCGGAACAGCGCCGTCGAGGTCGCATACGACCCGATGCCGAGGGTGTCGAAGAAGTTGGTGATGAAGCCGATGAAGACCTGGAGCAGACTCGGGACGAGCGGCGACTCGTCCTTCCGGTGTTCGCGCTGGCGCATCAGGGTCGTAAACCAGAACGTAAAGTAGAACAGGCCGATGATGACCAGCCCGGCCAGGAGCAGCGTCTTGGGATCCATTGCGGGGGATTCTACCCGACGAACTTATATCCGGACCCGTGAATTGTGAGGATGTGCTCAGGGGCGTGGGGGGCGCGCTCGATCTTCTGCCGCAGCTTGGCGACAAAATTGTCGATGGTCCTGGTGGTCGGAAACTCTTCGTAGCCCCAGACCTCGTTCAGGATCTGCTCGCGCGTCACCACCTGCCCGGTGTGCTGGACGAAGTAGCGCAGCAGGTCGAACTCGCGCGCGGTGAACTCGATCCGGCCCTTGCCGCGGCGCGCCTGGTGCAGCTTGAAGTCGATCTCGATGTCGCCGATCCGCATCACGTCGGCCTGCGGCTGCTGCACGGCGGCGCGTCGTAACACCGCGCGCACCCGCGCCAGCAGCTCGGTAATGGAAAACGGCTTGGTGACGTAGTCGTCCGCGCCCAGCTCGAGGCCGAGCACCTTGTCGGATTCGGCCGAGCGCGCCGTCAGCATCACGATCGGCGTCGCGATCGCCCGCGCCCGCAGGTCGCGGCAGACGTCGAAGCCGTTCTTCTTCGGCAGCATGACGTCGAGAATCACCAGGTCCGGCGTGAACGACGCCGCTTTCAGCAGGCCCTCGTCGCCGTCGGCCGCGGTTTCGACGTCGTAACCCTCGAGCTCGAGATTGTCGCGCAGCCCGAGACGCATTTGCGGCTCGTCTTCGATCACCAGGATCCGTTTCATCTCGTCGACTCGGCGAGCGTGGGTTCGAACGCGTTATCGCTCGGGATGGGGAAGTGCAGCGTGAACGTGCTGCCTTCGTTCGGTTCGCTGGTGACGCCGACGAAGCCGCCGTGCCCGCGCATGGTGTGCTCCACGATCGCCAGGCCGAGCCCGGTGCCCTGCGGCCCGCCGCCGAGCTCGCGCTGCACGCGGTAGAACTTGCGGAAGATCCGGCCTTGCTCGCGCCGCGAGATGCCGATGCCATGGTCCTTCACCGCGACCACGATGTGGCCGCCGGCCCGGCGCGCCTCGACCGTGATCTCGCGATGCTCACCCGAGTACTTCATGGCGTTGGCCAGCAGGTTTTCGATCGCCTGTTCAGCGGCGCCTTCATCGGCCAGCACGTGCGGCAAGCCTGGCTCGATCGAGGTGGCGACGGTGAAATGGCCCTGCTCGAACTGCGTGTGCATTCGCGCCAGCACCTTCGTCACCGACTCGGCGAGGTCGGCGGGCTCCATCCGGTACGGGCGCAGGCCGGCCTCCATGCGCGAGAAATCGAGGATGTTCTCGATCAGCCGGGTCAGCTTCTTCGACTCGCCGTTGATGATGCGGTAGTACTCCTGTGCGCGGTCGGGCGTGCGCACGCGGCCGAGCTCGAGCGTTTCGGCGAACAGTTGAATCAGCGCGAGTGGCGTCTTGAGGTCGTGCGACACCGACGCCACGAAGTTCGACTTCAATTCCGCGAGCCGCACTTCGCGCGCCGCGGCGCCCGCCACGAGAAACACGCCGAGGGCCATCGCCACCGCCATGACGATCATCAGCGCCATTTGCGGCCGCGTGCTGGCGCTCACGATTTCCGGAATCGTCTGCGGGCCGTAACTGGTCCGCAGGCCCCAGATCTCACGATGCTGTTCGTAGGGCGCGGCGAATTCGAGCAGTTCCTTGTCGAAGAAGATGATCGCGAAGCTGCGCTCGTCGACCGGCGCAATGTGTTCGCTGCGCTCGGCGTGCGACATGAAGATGTGCTCGCCGGCTTCATCCAGTACTTCCGTTTCGAGACGCGGGAACCCCGACGGCTGCTGCATCGTCGCGAGCCAATCGCGCAAGACCGACGGAATGAACCGGGTGCGAAGTTTTTGCGCGTCCACCGCAAAGGCGAGCACGCTGGTCATGCGGTCGCGCGCCGGCCCCTCCCAGCGCAGCTGCGCCTGCACGTAATGCGGCCGGCCGTCGATCGTCTCGGTGAACGCGACGATCGCACGGCGGGTCGTGACCAGCTCACGCAGGCGGCGGAGCAATTGGTCGCCGAGGACTTTGTCTTCGCGGAAGCGCTGATCG
>JANOZI010000871.1:0-1549 GCA_031429375.1 Acidobacteriota bacterium
GATTGGAACCGCCGCCACAAGCGCCCGCTCCGGCGAGCCGCCTCGTCATTACGCCGGCTCACCTCGGACGTCAGGGCATTCGCGCTCTCCTGCACGATCCGCGGCACGATGCCCTCGACGATGGCGTAGTCCATGGAGTGCAGGTAGACGAAATAGGTCGAGGGCGGCAGCACGCACGATGGCAGCTCGTAGAGATTGGCTTCGAACTCCGACTTGATCGCATGCCAGATGTCGCGTCCGCTTGGGGGCTTCGGAGCATCCATGGTGAGTCTCCCGCAGTCCGCAGGATATCGGGAACGCCGGTGTATAGTCCTGTCGGAATTACAGCGAGTTATGACGGCGACGCCCACTTCCTCTCGTGTCGAGTTCGGTGGCTTCACCTTCAACGAGGACGCCGGCACCCTGCTGAAGGCTGGCCGGGCTGTGCCGCTCTCAGACAAGGGCATTGCCGCCCTGCGGCTATTGATACGGAAGCGCCCGGGCACCGTCCGGAAAGAGGAGTTTCTCGACCTCCTCTGGCCGGACACCGATGTCGAAGTGAACAGCGTCGCGGCGGTGATCGCCGACCTGCGAAAAGCACTGGGCGATACACGCGAGACGCCGCGGTTCGTGCAAACGCACTTCCGAAGCGGCTATCGATTCATCGGCGAGGTTCGCGATCTGGCCGCCCGCCAGGCGCCCGAGCTCAACCACAGTCAATGCTGGTTGCAGTGGCGCGACCAGCGCTTCAAGCTCAGCGAAGGCGAAAGCATCGTCGGCCGCGACCCGCGCCATCCCATCTGGCTCGATCACCCGACCGTGTCGCGTGTGCATGCGGCGATCCTGGTGCGCGAGTCACAAGTCAGTGTCGAGGACCGGAACAGCAAGCACGGCACCTTTGTCGAGGAGTCGCAGATCAGCACCGTTCATCCGCTGTCGGATGGCGATATCATCCGCTTCGGCGGCGCGCGCGTCGCGTTCCGCCGTTCGGACACGCTCACGGTGCCAACGATGGATCTTGACGACGCAGCTCCGCGAGGGCGCAAGCCCGTGCGAAAGAAGCGCTGAGGTGGTACGAACTTGAGCGTGACCCGTCAGCGGGTCACCACACGACGTCGGCGCCGTACTTCCGGAAGACGCGGTCGCGAGTCACGATCGGGTAGCCTTCCGCGATTGCTTGAACGGCGAGGAGGCGATCGAAGGGATCGCGATGGTGCCACGGTAAGGCCTCGACCTTCGCCGCGTGCGCCCAGGACACCGGCAGCATGCGATAGCCCTGCGCGATCTTCTTCGTCATGTACGCCTCAACTGGATCCGACAGGCGCAGGCGGCCCAGGCTGGCCTTGATGGCCATTTCCCACACCGACGCCGCCTCACCAGCAGCTCGGCATCGTCGGCCTCGATTGCGCGCCGGGCAGTCTGGCTGAGACGGCGATCGCCGGCCTGAAACCAGAGCAGCGCGTGGGTGTCGAGCAGCAGCCTCACCGGTAGGCTTTCAGGTCGTCGATCGGGGCCTCGAAATCCTCGCGCATCGCGATGCGGCCGCGATCCTCGCCGAACGTCGGGCGCC
>JANOZI010000872.1:0-4302 GCA_031429375.1 Acidobacteriota bacterium
CACGCCGTAAATGTCGTAGCGCACCCCGTAGAGAATCTTCAGATCCGGGGTCGCGCGCCAGTCGTCCTGCACGAAGACACCGTACTGCCGGGTGTTGTACTCGAGGCCGGGCAGCCCGAAGTACTGGGTGAAGCTCGTGTAACCCAGGCGGTTGGTGCCGTCGCGCGCCGCGAGATAGGCGGCCGCGTTGGGAAACGTGTAGAGCTGCGCCTGGCCTGACGTCCTGGTATCAGCCACGAACTGCAAGTCGACGCCGGCCTTGAAGCCATGGTTGCCCCGCAGCAGCGTGGTGCTGTTGTTGACTTGCGCAACATTCTGCGTAAAGCCGAACCCGACATCGCTGATAGCTGCGACCGACCCGCCGAAGTTGGCCACGCCTGCGATGTTGATGGCGGGACCCGTGCCCGACTGCGCGTTCGGTACGCGGCTCTGCGCGCGCGTCGCATACTGCACACGCAATTCGTTCAGCATCGACGATCCAATCGTCGAGATCAGCTGGGCGCCGGTGGAGTGTTGGCGGTCGGCGAAATCATTGGCGCGCTGCACCGACACATTGCCGCCGCCCACGTTCGCGGTGATGAAGTTGTCGAAGAACATGTACCGAATCGACAGCCGGTTGGCCGCGCTCAGGATGTGATCGATCTTGCCGATCGCGAACTCGGTATTGAGGCCGCGCGGCATATAGGCCGGCTCGGTCAGTCCCAGCAGCGCCTGGTTGGCCGGCGTGATCGTGATTACGCTCAAGCCCGACAGGTCCCGCTCGGTGTGCTCGTAGCCGCCGAAGAAATGCGTCTTGTCCCTGACGACCGGGCCGCCCAGGTCGAAGGTGTAGACGTTGACGTCGGTCGGCGGCTTCGGCGCGCCCGCGGGGGTGAAGAACGGCAGCTCGACCATCGACTTCCGTTGCAGGCGGTAGCTGCCCTGGCCTTTGAAGCGGTTCGTGCCCGACGGCGTGATCGCGTTGTAAACCATCCCCATGGTCTGGCCGAACTCCGGGGCATAGCCGCTCGTGATCACTTTCACTTCGCGGATCATCACTTCGGACATCGGCATCTGGCGCAGGCCGGCGCGATCCTTCTGGGTGTTGTTGCTGCCGTCCACCTGGTAGTTGACGCGCAGCAGCGCGCCGTTGGCGGTGATGCGCGGCACGCCGAACTCGTTGGTCTCGAAGCCGACGACGCCGGGCTGCAGCAGCGCGAAGTTATACGGGTTGCGCGAGGTGAGCGGCAGCGTCTTGATCTCCTGCTCGGTCAGCGTGCGGCCCTGTTCGATCTTGGCGAGATCCACCAGCGGCGAATCGGCCGTCACCGTGATCGTCTCGGCGATGGCGCCGACGCTCAACGCCACGTTGATCACCGCCGTTTGGCCGGCGCGAAGCGAGATGCCGCTCTGCTCGAATTTCTTGAAGCCCTGCAGCTCCGCCGCCACCCGGTAGGCGCCGAGCGACAGCAGCGGGGCGCGATACAAGCCGTTCTCGTTGGTGACGACGATGCGCTGTTCGCCGGTGTCGAGGTTGGCGACGGTCACCGTCACGCCGGGCAGCAGCGCGCCCTGTTCGTCTTTTACGGTGCCTTCGATAGTGCCGTTGATGGCCGTTGATTGGGCCGCAGCCGACGCGACCACGGCAAAGCTGAGGATGAACGCCGTTATGGTGCGGAGCATGTGGGTAACTTCTCCAAATCAAGTAGCGCGGAACTTCAGTTCCGCGGTTTGCGGAACTTTCTTGTCCACCGAAGCGCGAAGTGCGAAGGTGGAAGTTCCGCGGTGTGCGGAACTTCCACGGTTGTTCAATGAATCAGTATAGATAAACCACTGGGGGGAATGTAACGAGACGCAACGGCCGGCCAGACACCACGCGCGGCCTGCGCGTGGTGGTTATTTGCTGCGGCTGCGGCGATCGCCGGCCCGACGCTCGCCTTTGCGGCGCTCAGGCCAGCCCGGCGGCGGCCCCAGGTTGGCTTTGCGGCGCTCTAGCGCGCGGCGCTCCTTGGCACGGCGCTCGGCCCGCTCGGTCAACGCCGCCTTGCGCGTCGCGTCGGACATTTCCTTCTGCAGGCGGACGGTCCGCCGCGCCGGATCGAGGACCTCGAGCAGGCCGTCGTGCGCCTGCTTCACCGCCGCATCGCTCGGCGGATTGCCGAATTTTTCACGCATGACCGACGCCGCCTTGAGGATGGCTTCGCGCTGCCAGCCCTGAAGGGGATTGATGCGAAAAATACCCGAGTCTGCTGCCATAAGGGTTCTCTTCCGTTCTACGCGCTGACGACGACTTCAAAGATTGCGGGCGAACGAAAAGTGCTCGTCGTCTTTGTCCGGTTTTCCGATCACGCCCCGCATCAGGATCCGGCTGGCGAGGTACGCGCGGGCCGGATCGTGCGACGTGCCGAACGCAAACAGGTGGTGCGGGAAGTTGCGATGCGCGCCGGCATACAACACGCTGTCGACCGGATGCGCCAGCGGCACGTCCCAGCCGTACGCCGGCGGCGTGCCCGAAATCGCCGGATAGAGCCGCGACAGTTCGTACATCAACTGGCCCGTGCGCTGCACGAGCGTCTGCTGCCGCAGGCGCTCGGGCGGACGCTTCTGGTCGGCGCCGGCAAAAATCGCGCGGTGATCGGCGGTGAACCAGAGGGCATGCGACGGCGTCTCGGTGTCGCAGATGATCGCGGCGCGCTGCCCGAGTTCGGCGCGGAGCGCAGCCGATAGCGGCTCGGTCATCACCACATAGCGATCTTCATGGCGCAGGTGCCGCTTGAGGGGCTTGAACAGATCGGTCGGCTCGCCGATGCAGATGATCAGGTTCTCGGTGGTGATCGCACCGCCGCCGTCGAGCGTGGCGGTGGCGTTCTTGCGATTGAAGGTGATCTTGCGCACCCGCGATTTCTCGAACACCTTGACGCCGCGCTTGGTGGCTGCGGCAAGAAAGCCGAGGGTGAGGCGGTACGGATCCACGAACCCGAAGTCGTGCAGCCGCATTGCGCCGGCGGCAGGAATCGCCGTTTGCCGCGTGATCGACGCAGGCACGACCCAGGATGCGTCAAGCCCCGCCGCCCGGCGCTCGTCGATTTCGCGACGAACCAGCTTGTCGGACGCGCCGTCCGGCAGGACACGCAGCGCATCCCGGAGGTCGAGGCCCGCCTTGATGCCGAGCCGCTTGACGGCGGCGGCCAGCTCGCGCGGCGCCCGCTCGGACGCTTCGAACACCGCCCGCGTGACGCGACGGCCCGCCCGGGCTTCGAGGTCGCGGTACGACTCGGCTGCTTCGCTGGATAAGAAACCGGAGGCGCGGCCGCTGCCGCCCAGCCCAATGCGGTTGGCCTCGAGAAGAATGACCTTCACGCCGGCGGCGGCGCAGGCGTAGGCCGCCATCACGCCGGCCATGCCGCCGCCCACGATCACGGCAGCCGCGGTGCTCACGCCGCGGTAGGGCGGAAACTCTTGACGCTTCTTGACTGGGACGGCGTCTGTCCAAGGGGAGACGCCGTAACGAATTGAACGCACGGACAAATATTAGCGTGCCTAGGGTCAAAAACTAGGGTGCCCAGGGTGCCTAATGTGCCTAAGGTGCCAAAGGGTGGGTGCCAGGGTGCGAATTTTTGATTATTTAGCCCTGGCCCGGAGCCGTTCTCGTGACAGCAACTTGTCCTTGCGCGCGGCTCCCCAGCGGTAACCGCCGGATCCGCCGGCAGCCGGGACCACACGGTGACACGGCACGATCAGACACACCGGGTTGGTTGCACAGGCGCGGGCGACGGCTCTCGCAGCCTTAGGCTTCCCGATCGCTTTGGCCACGTCGGCATACGCGCGGGTCTCGCCGGGCGGGATTTGCTGCAGCGCACGCCACACCTTCCACTGGAACGCGGTGGCCTGCACGTCGATCGGCAGGTCGAGCGACTTGGCGGCTCCGCGCAGGTGTTCGGCGATCGCCTTCACCCATTCGCTCCGGGGCTTACGGTCCGGCTCGATCGCCGCGGCCGGATACTCGGCGCGCAGATCGCGTACGAGCGATGTCACGCTGTCGCCGAGTTTCACCGAACACACCCCGTGCTCGGTGGCCGCCACCAGGACCTGGCCGACCGGACTTGGAACCGTTGAATACCCGATCCGCATGCCGGCGCCGCCGCGGCGGTAGTTTGAAGGCGACATGCCGCCCGTCGGCGACGCCTCGTAAACACGGCTCGGGGATCCATAGCCGGCTTCGTAGATCGCGGTTGTCACGTCTCGCCCGTCCCGCAAGCTGGAGCGTAGGCGCACTGCCCGGACCGCCGACTGGTACTCGCGAGGCGACACTCCGACGATGGC
>JANOZI010000873.1:0-1736 GCA_031429375.1 Acidobacteriota bacterium
GGCCCGCCTTCGCTCGCGCTCGTTTTGCCGGCGAGCTTCGGCGCGGTCGCGCCGGAGCGGCCTTCGGCCGCGGAGGCGGGTGCGCCGCATCATTCGCTGAAAGAGATCGAGGCGGCGATTGGGCGCTCGGCGCTCTCCGACTCTGGCCAGCGCCGCGCGATCGCGATGTTCAGGCGGCTGGGTGAGGCCGAGGCCGCCATTCACGGCATGTCAATCGACACGGTGCACCTGCACGAGGTCGGCGCCATCGACTCGATCATCGACATCGTCGGCACGGTGTTCGCGCTCGAGTGGTTCGCCGCCGATCGCATCGTCGTGTCGCCGCTCAACGTCGGCGGCGGCATGGTCCGCTCCGCGCATGGTGTGTTTCCAGTGCCCGCGCCGGCGACCGTGAAGCTGCTCGGGCACGCGCCGATTTATTCCAACGGCATCGAGGCCGAGCTGTTGACGCCGACCGGCGCGTTGATCCTGACCGAATACGCGTCGTCTTTCGGACCCGTGCCGGCGATGCGCGTCGACCGCGTCGGCTACGGTGCCGGCGATCGCGAGCTGAAGGAGACACCGAACGTCGTCCGCGTCCTAGTCGGGCAATCCGACGACACACCTAAAGGTGTGTCGCCACAACCCACGACTGGTGGCGACAAACCTTTAAGTTTGTCGATGAGTGTCGTCACACTCGAATGCGAGATCGACGACATGAACCCGCAGATCTTCGGCGTGCTGATGGATCGCCTGTATGCCGTCGGCGCGCTCGAGGTGTTCTATGCCTCGGTGCAGATGAAGAAGAACCGTCCCGGCACGCTGATGACGATCGTGGCGCGGCCACAGGACCGCGAGAAGCTGACCGATCTCGTGTTTCGCGAATCGACGACCATCGGCATTCGCTACCAGGAGCTGGCCCGCGAATGCCTCGACCGCGAGATGGTCACCGTGGCGACGCCGGTCGGCGCGGTTCGATTCAAGGTGGCGCGCCGTGGCGGGCAGATCCTGAACGCCCAGCCGGAGTTCGATGACCTGGCGAAACTCTCGGCGGAGCGCGGCATCCCAATCAAGGACCTGCAGGCGTTGGCGCAAAAGGCGTGGCTCGAGCGATGAAGTTCTTTCTGACCACCGCAATTGATTTCGTGAACAGCCGTCCCCACCTGGGCACGGCGTACGAGAAGATCACCGCCGATGTCATCGCGCGCTATCGCCGGCTCGCGGGTTTCGACACCCATTTTCTGATGGGCAACGACGAGCACTCGCAGAACGTGTTCCGCAAGGCGGCCGAACAGGGCAAGGACCCGCTCGTCTACTGCGACGAGATGGAGACGGTGTTCCGCGACGTGTGGAAGCGTCTCGACGTGTCGTTTGATGATTTCATCCGCACGACCGACCGCAAGCGCCACTTTCCGGCCGTGCAGAAAATGGCGCAGGCGTGTCTCGACAACGGCGACGTCTACGAGGGCGCGTACGAGGGCTTCTATTGCGTGGGGTGTGAAGCCTTCAAGCAGGAGAAGGACCTCGTCGACGGCAACTGTCCGATCCACAACACGAAGCCGCAGTGGATCCGCGAGAAGAACTGGTTTTTCCGTCTCTCGAAATACCAGCAGCCGCTCTTGAAGCTCTACGAGCAGCAGCCCGATTTTATCCAGCCTGATATCCGCCGCAACGAGATTCTCCGGCTGGTCGAAGGCGGGCTCGAAGACATCTCGATGAGCCGCGCCGGGCAGTCGTGGGGCATTCCAGTGCCGTTC
>JANOZI010000874.1:0-2660 GCA_031429375.1 Acidobacteriota bacterium
GATCGCGGAAGCAACGTCGTCAACGGTGGTACGCAGAATCTGCACTCTTGTCAGTCGCGCCGTGACGATGGCATCGTCGTCCGATGGAACTCATGTCACCGCTGCGGACGCACTTCGGGCACCTTCAATTCAGGCCCGGACAGCAACGCATCGTCGACGCGGTGCTCGGCGGTGACGATGTGCTCGCGGTGATGCCGACGGGATCCGGGAAGTCACTGTGCTATCAGCTGCCCGCGGTCATGCTGCCGGGCGTGACGATTGTGGTCTCGCCGCTCATCTCGTTGATGAAAGATCAGGTCGACGAGCTGACTCGGCGCGGCGTCGCCGCTCGCTGCATTCGATGCTCGATGCCGGCTCGAAGCACGACGTCATCGACGCCGCGCGGCGCGGGGCGCTGCGGCTCCTCTACGTCGCGCCAGAACGATTTGCATCGAACGCGTTTGCGCAGCTGCTGGCCGACATCGCGGTCGCGCGCTTTGTCGTCGACGAGGCGCATTGCGTGTCGCAGTGGGGTCACGACTTCCGCCCCGACTATCGGCGCCTCGCGGCTGGCGCCCGCCTGTGCCGGCGCGCCGATGGCGGCCACGGACGCCCGCCGATTGCCGCGTTCACCGCGACCGCCACGGCGGAAGTCCGTGACGACATCGCCGCGCTGCTCGACCTCGATCGGCCGCAGCTGCTGGTCGGAGGCTTCGATCGCCCCAACATCCACCTGCGCATACAGCGCACGAACGAGGCGGACAAGGAGTTGCTGCTGCCCGCCCTGGTGCGTGGCCGTCGAGCGCTCGTCTACACGGCGACGCGCAAGACTGCGGAGGCCGCCGCCGCGCACGTGAACTCGTCGGATGTGAAGGCGGCCGCGTATCACGCCGGACTCAAAGACGACGAGCGCACGCGCGTGCAGGAGGCGTTCGCGAATGGCAGCCTGCCGGTCGTGTGTGCGACGAACGCGTTTGGCATGGGCATCGATCGACCGGATGTGGACGCCGTCGTTCATTACGCGATTCCGGGTTCGATCGAGGCGTACTACCAGGAGATCGGCCGCGCCGGCCGCGACGGGCGCGCCGCCACTGCAACGCTGTTGTGGGATTATGCCGACGTCGAGACCCGGCGATTTCTCATCGACTGTCCACGGAAAGACAACTCGGCGCATCGCCTGGCCGGCGCCTCGCTCGATCCGGAAGAGGCCGCGCGCCGGCGGACGCTCGAGCACGCGAAGCTGCGTCGCATGGTGGAGTATGCCGACACCGGCGCGTGTCTTCGCGCCACGATCCTGCGCTACTTCGGCGATCCTGACGTGCGCGAGCCGTGCGGCGCCTGCGCAAACTGCTGCCCGGACGCGCTCGATGTTTACGAGCGCGAGTTGGTGCGGAGAATTCTCGCCGGCATCGCACGAGCAGGGGAGCGTTACGGACGGAACCGAATCGTGGCGATGCTCGTCGGCGACACCAGTGATCTGCCGGCGCCCTTGACACGCCTGTCCACGACAGGACTGCTGCGGCACGAATCGGCTGACGCGTTACACGACTGGATCAGCGCGTGCGTCAGGGCGTCGCTCGTGAGTGTGTCGAACGATCGATTCCGGACATTGAGTCTGACCACTGAAGGGCGCCAGGCAATGCGCGGTCAGCTGCCGACCCTGAAAGTGCCGCGTCCGATGCCGCTGCGCTCGCTGCGGCAATGGTCCTCGACCGATGATGACCACGATGAAGTGGCTGATCGCCATCTTCTGGGACGCCATCTCAGATCACGCCGGTTCGAACGATTTCGATGAAGAGCTTCGACGCGGGTCCCGTGGCCCTTCGGTGCGGCCGGACGGCGAGGCGCCGTCCGGAGCCGCTGGTGGGCACGTTCAGAACTGGAGGCGCGCGCCCCACTGAATCTGCCGCGCGTCGCGGGCTGTCGTGTAGCTGGTGAAGCTGCCCGACGTGATCACGCCGCTCGGATTCTCGAAGTTCACACCGTTCAGCAGGTTGTAGGCCTCGAGGAAGACCTCGAAGCGCGTCCGCGAGCGAATCTGGAACTGCTTGGTCGCCCGCAGGTCGACCACCCGATCGGCCGACGTCCGGCTCAGCTGCTCCATCGTAATCGGGGCGAGGTTCCTCGACTGCCGGAACGCGTTGACGATGGCCAGGTTGGTTTCGCTCTTCGTGCCGCCGGAGTTCTTCTGCAAGCCGGCCGGCCGGTCCTGGTTGTTGCCGTCGCGGTCGAGATCCACGCCCGCCGTGATGTCCCACGGATTGCCGTTCCTGAGCGACACGATGGTCGCGAGCTGCACGCCCCAGTACAGCGGCGCAATGACCGAGACCGACAGCGCCTGGCGGCGGTCGTTCTCGTCGAGCCCGCGGTCGTTGTTGCCGAACGTGTGCCACGGATCGGTGTTGAAGCTGGCGTTGTCGTTGGTGTCGAAGGAGATCGCCTTTGCCAGGGTGTACGACACCTGCCAGGTGGAGCCCCGGAACCGGCGCCGGAGCTGTGCCTGCAGCGCGTCGTAGCTCGAATCGGTGAGCGAGTTGATCAGCGTCACCGACGAGAACTGCGGATAGGGACGCGGGTTGGTGGCGAGCGGCCCCTGGGCGGGCAGATTCCCGTCGCGCCCGGTCTGCAGGTCTTTCTGCACCTGGTGAATCAGGTCGACCTCGAGCGTCGCGTCCCACGGC
>JANOZI010000875.1:0-4692 GCA_031429375.1 Acidobacteriota bacterium
CGTCGCGGTGGTCGAGTTTGGTGATGAGGTGAAGGCGAAAGCCGTCACGGCCGGCGGCCTGAACAGCGACCCGACGTCGCCGCACTTCAACGATCAGGCGGAACGGTACGGCACGGGTAATCTGCGCGACGTCTATTTCTATCGCCCGCAGGTCGAGGCCCACGCCAAGCGCACGTATCACCCGGGGTCATAGACGTCTTCGTGCCCTTCGTGGCAAAGAATTGAAAGCCGTCGCGGCAGGCAACTGCCCGGCGGCTTTTTAATTTGGTCGGCTGTGGAGCCAACCTCTTCCTGGGGAAGCGCATAAAGGAGCTGCCATGAGCCAACAGAGTCCGCAAGATCGCGCCACGAAAACGCCGGTGGCCTTCAAGCTGCCGCGTGGCGGCGCGCCAGCGCGGTTAATCTGTGGACAAGAAGAAATTGGTGTAATTTGACCTGGCAGGAGTTGAATAGTGATCCACCCGAAACCGATCGCGCTCGAGGGCCACGGCATCCGGCTCGAGCCGTTGAGCGTCGATCATGCCGACGGACTCGCGACGGCCGCCGCTGACGGCGAGCTATGGAACCTGTGGTTTACGTCGGTGCCGGAGCCGTCGAAGGTCCGAGGTTACCTCGACACCGCCTTGAAGGGCCTGCAGGACGGGCACATGCTGCCGTGGGCGGTACGGGACGCGGCGACCGGAGAAATCGTCGGCAGCACGCGCTATCATGACATCATGCCGGCGATCGATCGGGTGGAGATCGGTTACACCTGGTACGCGAAGAGCCGGCAGCGCAGCTCTGTCAACAGCACCTGCAAGCTTCTGCTGCTCGCGCACGCCTTCGACACGCTCGGCTGCAAGGTGGTCGGTCTGCGGACCGACAACTTCAACTTCGCGTCACAGAAAGCCATCGAGGGCATCGGCGCGAAGAAAGACGGGGTGATTCGTCACCACCAGGCGCGGCCCGATGGCACCGTGCGCGACACGCATATTTACAGCATCCTGGCCACCGAGTGGCCGGACGTGAAGAGGCACCTGGAACTCCGCCTCTTGCGCCACTAATCGGCGTTGGGATCTTCGAGGTAGGTGTAGCCCATCAGGGCTTCTTCGTAGAACTTGATCAGCCGGCCGGCCTGCTGATCTTCGAGGCGCCCGGCGTGCACGGCGGCTTCCGCGTCGCGCCGCAGCTTGCCCAGCAGCTCTTCCGGATCGAACGCTACGTACCTCAGTACCTCGCTGACCGTGTCACCCTTGATGATGTGCGAGACGCGCGCGCCCTCACCGTTCTCTTCGCCGCTGTCGCCGAGCTCGACGTGCACGGCGTGGGTGTCGCCCAGCAGGTTGTGGAGGTCGCCGAGGATTTCCTGGTAGGCGCCGACGAGGAAGACGCCGAGGTAATACGGCTCGCCGTTGAACTTGTGCAGCAGGATCGTTTTCTTGACGTCGCGGCGGTCGATGAACTGATCGAGCTTGCCGTCCGAGTCGCACGTGATGTCGCCAATCACCGCGTGGTTGACCGGCCGCTCAGTCAGCCGGTGAATCGGCATCACCGGAAAGAGCTGCTTGATCGCCCAGCTGTCGGGAATCGACTGGAACAGCGAGAAGTTGCAGAAGTAGGTGTCAGACAGCATGTCTTCGAGCGCCTGGAGATCCTCCGGCACTTCGGCCATGCCCTGGCACAACTTGTTGATCTTGTCGCAAATCGCCCAGAACAGGTTTTCGGCATGCGCGCGCTGCTCGAGCGACAGGTAGCCCCCGCTGAACAGGTTCATCGCCATGTCGAGCGCCTGTTGCGCGTCGTGATAGGTTTCGGCGGCGTTGCGCTGGGTGACGCCGTGATACGCCTCGATCAGGTCCACCAGGGGCTGCTCGAAGTCGTCCTTGACGGTCGTCGGGATTTTCTCTTCGCCGAACCCTGACGTGCCGAGCACGTTGAAGATCAGCATGCTGTGGTAGGCCGAGACCGCGCGGCCGCTCTCGGAAATGATGGTCGGGTGCGCAATGCCGGCTTCGTCGCAGACCGTCTGCACGTGATAGACGACGTCGTTGGCGTATTCCTGCAGCGTGTAGTTCATGGACGACTCGAAGTTGGTCTGCGAGCCGTCGTAATCGACGCCGAGCCCGCCGCCCACGTCCATGAACTTGAGCCCCGCGCCCGACTTGGCGAGCCCGCAGTAGACCCGGGCCGCTTCGTTCAGCGCCGCCTTGATGATGCGGATGTGCGTAATCTGGCTGCCGAGGTGGAAGTGCAGCAGCTGCAGGCAGTCTTCCATGCCGCGCTTCTTCAGCTCCTCGAACCCGCGCAGGATTTCGGTGACCGTCAGTCCGAACTTGGAGCGGTAGCCGCCCGACGACTGCCAGCGGCCCGAGCCGCGCGCCGCCAGCTTGACGCGCATGCCGATGTTCGGCCGCACGCCGACCTTTTCCGCATACTCCAGCACCAGCTCGAGCTCGGTGTACTTTTCGACCACCGGGATGATCTGCCGTCCCATCTTCTGGGCCAGCATCGCCATCTCGATGAACTCGAAGTCTTTGAAGCCGTTGCAGATGATCGGCGTGTCGTTGTGCGCGAGCGCCGCCACCGCCAGCAGCTCCGGCTTGCTGCCGGCCTCGAGGCCGAAGCCGTACTGCCGGCCGAAGTTCAGCACTTCCTCGACGACCTGCCGCTGCTGGTTCACCTTTATGGGGTAGACGCAGCAGTACTTGCCTTGATACTGGTTCTGGCTGATCGCGCTTTGGAACGCGCCATGGATCTCGCCGAGACGGTGCTTCAGGATGTCGGTGAAGCGCAGCAGGATCGGCACGGCCAGCCCGCGCATCTGCAGGCGATCGACCAGCCGCTTGAGATCGACCGATCGTCCGGCTTCCTTGGTGGGGTGGACCTGCAGGTGGCCTTGCTCGCTGACCGAGAAGTAACCCTGGCCCCACCGGGGCACGTCATACAGTTCGGAGGCTTCGGTAGCCGACCAGGGCGTGGTTCCGGGACTGGTGCCAGCGATCAGGCGTCCGCCTGCAAGTGTGCTCATCTTCTGGAAGAACAGAATAAACGAACCTGGTTCATTTCTGATTCTTTTTCGGCCCGGACCGAAAAAAATGCAGGCTAAGCTGTCGCGATGCCCGAACCGGTTCCCGCCATCAAGGAAACGATCTTGGCGCCGGCATGATCGCCGCATACGCGCCCGGCTCGGTGTCCAACGTCGCCTGCGGGTTCGACGTGCTCGGCTTTGCCATGGACGAACCCGGCGACATCGTCATTGCCGGGCAGAAGGACGATCCGGGCGTTCGCATCGACGCCATTCACGGCGACGGCGGCCGGCTGCCACTCGACCCCGTGAAAAACACCGCCGGCGCCGCGGCCCACGCCCTGCTGCAGCGCCTGGAGACGACGCGCGGTGTGGCGCTGACCATTCACAAGGGCCTGCCGCTGGCGAGCGGCGTCGGCAGCAGCGGCGCCAGCGCCGTGGCGGCGGTCGTCGCGGTCAACGAGCTCCTGGGCCGTCCCGCGTCCATGGATCTGCTGCTGTCGTGCGCGATGTTGGGCGAGCAGGCCGGCGGTGCGTTTCATCCCGACAACGTCGCACCGTCGTTATACGGCGGCTTCATCCTCGCGCGCGGAGCCAATCCGCCAGACATCGTCAAGCTTCCGGTTCCGGATGGGCTGGCATGCGCGGTGTTACATCCACACGTCGAAATTGAAACCGGTTCAGCCCGCGCGCTCCTGGGCGACACCGTATTGCTCCGGGATGCGGTTCGACAATGGGGGAATGTCGGCGCCCTGGTGGCGGCGTTGTTCACCAACGATCGGGCGCTGCTGTCGCGCTCGCTCGAGGATGTCATCGCCGAGCCCAAGCGCGCCGGCCTGGTGCCGGGATTCTTCGCCATCAAGGCGGCGGCGCTCGCGGCCGGTGCCCTCGGCTGCAGCTTGTCCGGCTCCGGCCCATCGGTGTTTGCCCTGGCCGCTTCGCTGGACGATGCGAAGAGGGTGGGCGAGGCCATGTCGAAGGCATTCGGCGCCGCGAGTGATCTGGGCGCCGACTTGTGGGTGTCGCCCGTGGGGCGGCAGGGCGCGCGCGTCGTCAGCCGGCCATGATCTGCATCAGCACGCGGGGCACTGCGCCGCCTGTTCCCTTTCGCGAAGCCGTTCTCGCGGGCCTCGCACCTGATGGCGGCCTCTATGTTCCTGCCACGCTGGAACGCCGCTCGGGCGAGTGGTGGGACGCATTACGCGGGGGTTCGTTCCAGGACATCGCGGTGGCGATGGCGCAGGTCCTCATCGGCGACGAGTTCGCGCCGGATGAATTGACGGCGCTCGTCACCGGGGCGCTCGACTTCCCGATCCCGATCGTTCAGCTCGATCAGCACCTGCAAGTCGTCGAGCTGTTTCACGGTCCGACGTTTGCCTTCAAGGACTTCGGCGCGCGGATGCTGGCGCGGTTGATGTCGCACGTTCACAGCGGCGCGGAGCCCCTGACGGTGCTGGTGGCGACGTCGGGCGACACCGGCAGTGCGGTGGCGCACGCGTTTTTCGGCGTGCCCGGCACGCGGGTGGTCGTGCTGTATCCCGAGGGTCAGGTGAGCGCCGTTCAAGAGGCGCAGTTCACGACCCTCGGCGGGAATGTCAGTGCGGTCGCGGTCAGCGGCACGTTCGACGACTGCCAGCGGCTGGCGAAGGCGGCGTTCGCGGATCGCGCGCTCAGCGCGCGCGTCAAAC
>JANOZI010000876.1:0-11336 GCA_031429375.1 Acidobacteriota bacterium
GCCGCGCATCACGCCCTGAAGCTGGTTGCAGCGCTCGAAGGGTAAGAGACGTCGCTACTTCACGACTGAAATCGACAGCCCGTCGATCTGCTCCCGCATGATGGGGACGACGATCGACTCGAGCCGCGGGTGAGCGGCGATTGCCGCATTGAACGCCCGGGCGGCCCGCGCGCTCTCGTCGCCGGGCTGCTCGCTCAGCACCGCGCCGTTGCGGATCAGGTTGTCGGCCACGATCACTGTCCCCGGGCGCGCGAGTTGCAGCGACAGCTCGAGGTATTCGAGATACCCCGGCTTGTCGGCGTCGATGAAGACGAAGTCAAACGGCGGCTGGTTGGCGGCGATCATCTGCCGCAGTGAATCCGCGGCGCGGCCGACGCGCACGTCGACGCGGACATCCGCCACTGCCCGCGCAATGCTTCGTCGAGCGACCTCGGCATGAGTGGCGTCGAGCTCGAGGGTTACCACCATGCCCCACGGCGGCAGCGCGCGGGCCAGCCACGTCGTGCTGTAGCCACCGAGGGTGCCGACTTCCAGAATCCGTTGCGCCCCCGACATCCTGGCCAGCAAGTAGAGGAGCTTCCCCTGGGTCGCCGACACGTTGATCTCGGGTAACCCGGCCGCCCGGCCGTCCGCAAGGTTCTGCGTCAACGCCGGGTCGCTGGGCACGAACAAGTTCTCGATGTAGCCGTCAATTCGCGCGAGCAGCGCCTGATCCGTTTCCATATTCAATGTTTCATTTCCAGGCGGTGAATGTCGCCGAGGATAAAGCTATACGAAAACGCACCCACCAACGCAACGATGCCGATGTACACCAGCGGCCCGACGAACGATCCCGTGGACTGATAGGCGTAGCCGATCACGAGCGGCGTGATGATGCCGGCAAGATTGGCGCTGAAGTTGAAAATGCCGGCGGTCAGCCCGATGTGCTCTTTCGGTGCGACGTCGGAAATCACCGTCCACCCGAGATTGGTCATCCCCTGGCCGAAGAATGCGACCGACATGATCGCGATGACCAGCAGGTCCGAGCCGGCCGGCACATAGTTCGCCCCGACGATCGTCGACGCCAGCAGCATGCCTCCGACGATCGGAAGTTTCCGCGCCAGGTTCGCCGATCCGGTCCGCTTGAGGATGCGATCCGACACTTGTCCGGCCACCAGCACTCCGATCGATGCGCCGATGTACGGCAGCATCGTCATCATCCCGGCGTTGATGAAGGTCATGCCGCGCACGTTAACGAGATATGTCGGAAACCAGGTGACGAAGAACACCTGCGTGGAGTTGCCGCCGAACTGCCCGATTGACGCCCCGATGATCTGGCGGTGCCGGAGCAGCCGTCCAATGTCGCCCCAGTTGAACCCGACCCGCGCGCCTTTGTACTCGCCACCGCCGCCGGCTTCGATGTACGCGAGCTCGGCCGCGTTCGCCCTCGGGTTCTGCCCCGGCGGGCGATACAGCCACCAAAAGACTGCGCCGAGCACGACGCCAAACCCGCCGGTGATGAAGAACAGTCCCCGCCAGCCGAACTGTTGCGTCACCCAGAACAGCGGCACGCTCAAGAACGCGATGCCCGCATACTGTCCGACCGAGTAGATCGAGTTGGCGCGCGCGCGCTCGTGTTGGGGAAACCACGTGGCGAGAATGCGGCTGTTGGCGGGAAAGCACGGCGCCTCGAAAATGCCGACGCCGATCCGCGTGAGGATCAAGCCCGTCAGGCCATTGACCACGCCCATCATCGCGGTGAACGCTGACCAGAGCGTCAGCGCCAGGGAATACGTGATCCGCGTGCCGAACCGGTCCAGGAAGACGCCGCCGGGAATCTGGAGCAGCGCGTAACTCCACGAAAAGGCGGAGAAGACGATGCCTAACGCCGCGGCCGTGAGGCCCAGTTCCTTCGTCAGGTAAGGGGCGGCAATGCCCAGCACCGTCCGGTCCAGATAGTTCACCATCGTCGCCACCGCGACGAGGGCGAGAATCGGAAACCACCGTTCGTGTGAGCGCGCGTCCTGTTGCGGGTTCCCGGTCACCATTGGCTCCTAAAGCGTTGAGAGATTACCGGTTACGGGCGCGAATCCCTACGGAGTTACGGTAGCGGCACCGTAACACCCTCGCACCTTTGCCGGTGGATCTCCATAATCAGCACGTCTTATACCCATCTGATTATGGCCACCCGCTCCATTACGCCCGCTGAAACCGACCTCGCCCAACGACTGCTTCAGAACGCCCGCCGCGCGATGGCGGCCATCGCGGACTACGACCAGGCCAGGGTCGACCGCATTTGCCAGGCCGTGGGCTGGGCTGCCGCGAATCCCGACACCTCGGCACGCCTGGCCAGGATGAGCGTTGACGAGAGCGGTCTCGGCAGTCCCGAACCGCGCCGCCGCTCGAAAGTGCTCGGCATCCTGCGCGACGCGCTTCGGCAGAAGAGCGTGGGCGTGATCGAAGAATTGCCCGACAAGGGCATTGTCAAGTACGCCAAGCCGGCCGGCGTGATCTGTTCGTTGATTCCGGTGACCAGCCCGTACATCACCCCGATCGGGATCGCGATCTACGCGATCAAGTGCAAGGACGCCGTCATCTTCGCGCCGCACCCGTCGAGCCGCAAGACGACGTTCGAGACCGTGCGGTTGATGCGGGCTGCGCTGAAGGAGCTTGGCGTTCCCGAAGATGTGCTGCAGTGTGTGGAACAGCCCAGCATCCCGATGTCGAGCGAGCTGATGTCGATCTGCGATCTCACGATTGCAACCGGCGGCCCCGCGATGGTCAAGGCCGCCTACAGCTCCGGTAAGCCGGCCTACGGTGTTGGCGCCGGCAACGCGACGATGGTGATCGACGAAACCGCCGACGTCACGGAAGCGGCGCGCAACACCGCGATCAGCAAGACCAACGATCACGGCTCCGGGTGTTCGGCCGACGGCAACCTCGTCGTCGACGCCGCCATCTACGACGCCCTGCTGCGCCAGCTGCAAGAAGAAGGCGGCTACCTCGTCGACGCGGACGAGAAACAGCTGCTGCAGCGGGCCTATTGGGACGATCAGGGACGGCGCACCTCCGACACCATTGCCCGCCCCGCCGCCGCCGTTGCCGCCAAAGCCGGTTTCGCACTCCCTTCCAATAAAACATTCTTCCTGGTCGAAGAGAACCAGATCGGCAAACAGTTTCCGTACTCGACCGAAAAGCTCGGCGTCGTCCTTGCCGTGTTCAAAGCGCACGGCTTTGACGACGCGCTCGACAAGGTGCGGCAGATTTTCGAGACCGGCGGGCGCGGGCACTCGTGCGGCATCTATTCGTTCAGCGACGACCACATCAATCGCCTCGCGCTGATGGCGCCGGTCAGCCGGATCATGGTGCGCCAGGTGCAATCGAGCTCCAATGCCGGGACGTTTACCAACGGCATGCCGATGACCTCCAGCATGGGCTGCGGCATCTGGGGCGGCAATATCACGAACGAGAACGTGTCGCTCAAGCACTACATGAACGTGACGTGGGTCAGCCGGCCGATTGCCGAAGACAAGCCGTCGGAGGCCGAGCTCTTCGGCGAGTTCTACCAGCCAGCCAAGTCGACGGTGACGGCCTGATGAAAAGAGACAAGATGGACATAGGCAGCCAGACGGCGATCAAGCGCGTCGCCCCCACCGCCGATACGCGGATCGCCTCGTATCTGCTGACCGATTACCTCGAGCGTCTCGGCGTCGAGGTGATCTTCGGGCTGTGCGGCCACACCATCATCGGCTTCCTCGATGCCCTCGAGAAGAGCCGCATCCGCTACATCTCCACCCGTCACGAGCAGGTCGCCGCGCATGCCGCCGACGGCTACGCCCGTGCCTCGGGCAAGGTGGGCGTGCTGTTGACGCACCTCGGGCCCGGCCTCACCAATGCTGCGACCGGTGTCGCGAACGCGGCGCTCGATTCGATTCCGATGGTCGTGATCGCCGGCGACATCCCGTCGTATTACTACGGCCGTCATCCCCACCAGGAAGTCAACCTGCACCAGGACGCCGATCAGTTCCAGATCTTCCGGCCGTTCTGCAAGCGCGTGTACCGCGTCGACAACGTCGCCGATCTGCCGCGCATTGTCGAGCGCGCGTTCCACCTCGCCCAGACCGGACGTCCGGGCCCGGTGCTCGTGGACGTGCCGATGGACATCTTCTCGGCCGACCTCGATACCGAGGCATTTGCGAAGACCCCGCCGGAGATCGCGAAGATTGGGATCGATCCGGCGACCACGGCCCGCATTGTCGATGCCCTCGCGACGTCGCGTCGCCCGGTCCTGTATGCCGGTGGCGGCGTGCTGTCGGCCCGCGCGACCGACGAGCTCAGGCAGCTGGCGGAAGCGTTGCAGGTTCCCGTCGCGCACACGCTGATGGGGAAGGGTTGCCTGACGCACGACCACCCGCTGCTCCTGGGGCAATCGGGGTTCTGGGGCACTCCGATCGCCAACGAAAAGTGCCGCACGGCCGATTTGATCGTCGCGATTGGGACCCGGCTCGCCGAGGCGAATTCGAGCTCGTGGGATCCCCGCTTCACCTTCTCGATTCCGCCGACGCGGCTGATCCACATCGACGCCGACGTGTCCGAGATTGGCCGCAATTATCAGACCGAGCTGGGTGTGGTCGCCGACGCCAGGCTGGCCCTGGCCGCGCTCGCCGACGAAGCTCGTGGCAAGCGTCACGCCGACCGCGGCCCGCTGCATGAAGAGATTGCGCGCAGCCGCAAGGAGTTCACGAACAACTGGGCCGACCAGTGGACCTCCGACCAGTTCCCGCTCAGGCCCGAACGCATCCTGAGCGAACTGCGCCAGGCCGCGCCCGCCGACGCGTTTATCGTGACCGATGTCGGCTGGAACAAGAACGGCGTCGGGCAGCAGTTCCCAATCACCGTGCCCGGCACGTTCATCACGCCCAGCGGGCTTGCGACGATGGGGTTCGGGCCGGCGGCGGCGCTTGGCGTGAAGGTCGCGCAGCCGCATCGCCATGCCATCGCACTGGTCGGTGACGGCGGATTCAGCGCCAATCCGTCCGTGGTCGCCACCGCCATGGAAGCCGGCCTCCACGTGATCTGGCTGGTGATGGACAACTCCGCCTTCGGCACGATTGCCGGGCTGGAAGAGATGCACTACGGCACGACGTTCGGGTGCGTCTTCGAATGCGACGGGAAGCCGTATCGCATCGATTACGCCGCCATGGCGCGTTCGTTCGGGGCCGATGGCTTCCTGGTGGAAGCCGCCGACCAGCTCGCGCCGGCGCTGCATGCGGCCCTTGGGTCGGGACGGCCCACGGTCATCCAGGTGCCGATGGAGAACGCGCCGACACCAACACCTGGTCACTGGGACATCAACGATATCTACCGGCGTGGGCGGTAAGCGGGTTGAACTCGGCGTTTGTTCGGCATCAAGGAGGCTCTGTGGTCAAGTTGAACGTGTTGTTCGTATTCCTCGGCGCGCTGGTATTGACAGCGGTCCCGCTTACTTCAGCCTGGTCGCAGTCAGTCTCGAGCTCTCAGGTATCCGGCGTGGTGCGCGATTCGAGCGGCGGCGCGCTGCCGGGCGCCGACGTGACCATCACGAAGATCGACACCGGCGCGGTTCGCTCCACCGTGACCGCCGCAGACGGCGCGTTCGTGCTGCCGAACCTTCCGGTGGGTCCGTACCAACTGAAGGTCGCGCTGCCGGGTTTCAACACCTATGTGCAGGATGGCATCGTCCTGCAGGTGAGCTCGAACCCTCAGATCAACGTGGTGCTGGCGGTCGGCGTGGTGAGCGAACAGGTCACGGTCACGGCGAACACCACCATGATCGAGAGCCATTCGAACGGCATCGGCCAGGTGGTCGATAACCAGCGCGTGGTGGAGCTGCCGCTCAACGGACGGCAGGCGACCGAGCTCATCTTCCTCGCCGGGCTGGCCACCTCGGCCCCCGCGGGCGACCTGAACACCAACAAGAACTATCCGACGGTGACCATCTCGGTGGCCGGCGGCCAGGCCAACGGCATGACCTACATCATGGACGGCGGTACGCATAACGATCCGTTCAACAACCTGAACCTGCCGACGCCGTTTCCCGATGCGCTCCAGGAGTTCAAGGTTGAAACGAGCGCCCTGCCTGCGCGTTACGGGCACCACGCGGCGTCGGCGGTGAACCTGATCACCAAGTCGGGCACCAACGCCGTCAAGGGCAGCGCCTTCGAATTCAACCGCGACTATCACTTCAACGCCCGCAATGCGTTTGCGCCGACGCGAGATAGCCTGCGGCGGAACCAGTTCGGCGGCGTGGTCGGCGGTCCGATTGTCAAGAACAAGGCGTTCTTCTTTGGCGGCTATCAGGGCATGGTCGAAAAATCCAATCCCGCGACCACGATCAGCTATGTGCCCACGCCGGCAATGCTCGCCGGTGACTTCACGACGTTTGCGTCGCCGGCGTGCAACGCGGGCCGGCAGGTCACGCTGACCGGCGCCTTTGTCAATAATCAGATCGATCCGTCGAGGCTGAGCCCGATTGCCCAGAACTTCGCGAAGTATCTGCCGACGGCGCAAGCTGACCCGTGCGGCCGCGTGCAATACGGCATTCCGAACAACAACAAAGAGCATCAAGCCCTCTCGAAGGTGGACTACACGCTGAGCAATCGGCAGGCCGTGTTCGCCCGGTATCTCTACGCGGTCTACGAGAACCCTGCGACCTACGACGGCAAGAACGTGTTGACGCTCAGCCGCACCGGCCAGAAGAATCAGGCCCACTCGCTGGTCGTCGGTCACAACCTGGTCTCGTCCTCGTTCGTCAACGCGCTTCGCGTCACTTCGAACCGCACGATCAACGATCGGCCGCTGCCCGAATACTTCACGGCCACCGATCTCGGCAGCCGCATCGTCAGCCCGTTGAAGGGATACGTCGGCATCAACGTCACCGGCAACGGCTTTGCGGTTGGCAACGGCGGGACCAATCCCGGCTACTTCGACTCCAACGGCATTCAGATCGCCGATGACGTGGACTTCATCAAGGGAAACCATCAGTTCGCCTTTGGCGCCAACTGGATTCACACCAAGATCGAAACCCTGAACAACCGGCCGACCAACGGCGCGTTTACCTTCAATGGACAGTCGACCGGCCTGTCGCTCGCCGATTTCATGGTCGGCGCCGTGAGCGGTGGATTTCTCCAGGGCAACCCGGTCTACGACTACGACGACCACGACTACGTCGGCGCCTACGTCCAGGACGACTGGCGCGTGCGCGACAACCTGTCGTTGAATCTGGGCCTCCGATGGGAGCCATTCCTGCCGATCCGCAACACCTATAGCTGGGTGAGCCACTTCGAGCAGTCACGATTCGATCAGGGACTGAAGAGCAAGGTGTATCCGCAAGCGCCGGCCGGCTTGATGTTTCCTGGAGACGACGGCTATCCGGGCCGTGGCACGACCAAGAAGGTGATGCGCCAGTTCGCCCCGCGCGTCGGCGCCATCTGGACGCCCGGGCAGGACGGCAAGACCAGCGTGCGTGCCGCGTGGGGCATCTTCTACGACACGCCGCATCTGTTCTTCAATACACGGTTCGCGAACAATCCACCATGGGGTGCACAGATCACGATCTCGAATCCGGCCGGCGGCTGGGCCGATCCGTATCTCGGCTATCCCGGCGGCAACCCGTTCCCGGCACTGGCGACCGACTGGAAGACGGCGGCATTCCCGGCGTTTGGCGTCTACGTCAATGCGCCGCTCGACCTTCAACCGACGGCGCTTCACCAATGGAATGTCAGCGTGCAGCGGCAGTTGGGTGACTGGATGGTGTCGGGGTCGTACCTGGGCAATCGTTCGGTGCACTTGTGGCGCGCGACGGAGCTGAATCCGGCGGTGTTCGTCGCCGGCGCCACCACGGGGAACACCAACCAACGGCGCGTGCTGATCCGGCAGAACGCGACCGAAGGGCAGGCCTACGGCACGATCGGCCAGGTCGACGATACCGGCAAGGGCCTGTACCACGGCCTCTTGCTCACCGCGCAGCGCCGGCTGAAGAGCAACCTCAGCGTGCTGACCAACTGGACGCTGTCCAAGTGCATGTCAGACCCGGCGACGACGGAAATCACCGGGCCGACGATCGTCGACCCGAATAATCCGGCTCTCGACTACTCGTACTGCTCGTCGGACCGCCGTCACGTGATCAATGTGTCGCTGGTCGCACGCTCGCCGGAATTCTCGAACACGGCGCTGAAGGCCATCGCCGGCGGCTGGCAGTTCTCGCCGCTGGTGCGCTGGCAGAGTGGCAACCGTTCGTCGGTGACCACGGGTGTTGATAATGCCCTCACCGGCCTGGGCGGCCAGCGTGGCGTGCAGATCCTCGACGACCCGTACGGCGACGGCACGCCGGGCAACTACCTCAATCGCGCCGCCTTCACGACGCCGGCGGCCGGCACCTACAGTCCATTAGCGCCGTTCACCATCGTGAATCCGTCACGTCTGCAGAACGATCTTGCCGTCACGCGCAGCTTCAAGACGGGGGCCGGCCAGACGCTCCAGTTCCGCTGGGAGATCTTCAACGTGATCAACCACGTGAACTACAACGCGCCGACGACCGCGCTCAATAGCGCGAACTTCGGTCGCATTCTCACAGCCGGCGAGCCGCGCATCATGCAGTTCGCGTTCAAGGTCGACTTTTAAGTAACGGAGCAGCCATGCAGCACCTCAGGCACCAGTGTTTCACCTGGACCCTCGCGGTCGTCGTGGTTCTGTTGCTGCCCGCCATCTTGTCGGCGCAAACCGGTACCGCTGATCTGGCGGGCAAGGTGCTGGACCAGCAGGGCGGCGCGCTGCCGGGCGTCCTGGTGGTCGCGCGCAACCAGGACTCCGGCGTCTTCCGCCAGTCGGTCACGGCCGGGAACGGCTCGTACCAGTTCCCCGGGCTGATGCCCGGGGTCTATCACGTCGAGGCCGAGCTCGCCGGCTTCAACAAATATCAACGCAACGGCCTCCGGCTCGAGATTGGCAAGACGGTGGTCGTGGATATCACCCTGGACGTCGGCGGCCTCACCGAGCAGGTCGCGGTGACGGCGGAGGCGCCGCTCGTCGATACCACCGCCAAAGAGGTCGGCGGCTTCGTCGCGACGCGCGAGCTCGTGGATCTGCCGACCGCCAATCGCAATTTCACCTCGTATCTGGCGGTCCTGCCGGGCGTGGTGAACGGCGCGGTCGGCGGACAACCGGGCGGCACGGTGAACTTCACCTTCGACGGCGGCAGCAACAACGACGGCACGCGCGGCGGCGACCAGGCCCGCATTCCGATTGAAGCCATCCAGGAATTCCAGCTGCTGGTGGCGCAGGCCGACGCCGAGTACGGCTCGACCGGCGGCGTCGTGAACGCGGTCTCGAAGCAGGGGACCAACGACTTCCACGGCAGCGTGCTGTCGCTCATCCGCGATTCCGCGCTGACCCGGAAGTCGTATTTTGTCCGCGCGGGTAACCTGCCCAAGCCCGACACCAAGGAAGATCAGTACGGCGGCGCGATCGGCGGCCCGATCGTCAAGAACAAGGTGCACTTCTTCGGCACTTACGAGCAGTTCTTCCTGCGCCGCACCACGATCGTCAACATTCCCAACCGCCCCGATCTGAACAGCACGCTGATTTTCCCGGGCAAGATCTACAACAGTTTCATTCGCCTCGATCAGCAGCTCAACGCCAACCAGACCTGGGGCGTGAAGTGGTTGTCGGAGTACGCGCCCAACCTCAACACCGCCCAGAGCATGGCGGCGGCGCGGACAGCCGAGGACCACGATCAACAGTTCGTCGGGAGCTGGAATACGGTGATTGGCTCGCGCATGGTCAACACGCTGCGCGTCGGGCTGACGCGTGAGGATTATCTCGACTCGTCGTACGCGTTCAAGGACGCCGGCTACCGGCAGGAGAAGCTGCTGCCGACGCTCAATTTCCAGTCGTTCACCGACCAGCAGAACGCGAAGGGCGACGCGGTCGGCGAGCACCTCTACCTGATCAACGACACTTTCAACTGGTTCGTGCCGAATGCCCGCGGCAGCCATAACGTGCAGGCCGGCGTCGAGTTCAGTTACACCGACGTCAACAACCACGTGCAGGACAACCTGAACGGTACGTTCAGCTTCTCGAACAACGGGCCGTTCAATTCCGCCAGCCCGAGCTCGTGGCCGGATCAGTTCTCCATTCGCCTGCCGATCGAGTCGATCTTTCTCGACAAGAACACCTACGGCGCGGTCTACGTGCAGGACAAATGGCAGATGACGCCGCGGCTGACGGTCAGTGCGGGGGTGCGCTACGAGCTGGAGGTCATTCCGGTCAACGAGCGCGGTAATCCGAAGTTCGCCAGCGCCAGCGACTATCCGGTCGACCAGAACAACTTCGCGCCGCGCACCGGCTTCGCTTACATGCTGGATGCGGATGGCAAATCGGTCATCCGCGGCGGCTGGGGCGTCTATTTCCAGCGCACGCTCTTCACCACGACCTCGCCCTATTCACTGAGCGGCGTGTATTCGGATTCGTTTACCGCCACCTTCCCGGCCAACAACCGTGACGCGGGTCCGTCGAACGGCCGGTTGCCCACCGACCCGATGCTGCTCACCTACCCGGTGGTGAACCGCGCACTCCTGAGCCAGATGTTCCCGGTCGGCACGCTGCAAAAGAACGTCGGCACGGTCCGCCTCGACGATCCGAAGCGCCACAATCCGTACACGCATCAGTTGTCGATTGGCTACGAGCGGCAGCTGGCCGGCCAGTTGTCGGTCAGCGTCGATTACTTGCGCAAGCAGCTGCGCGACATGCTCGTGCAGGTGGACCTGAATCCCGGCACGCGCGTCAACACCACCCGGACCGGCACGGTCACGCGCCCGGATCCCAACTTCGTGTCGTCGGTGATCACGTCGCAGAACGTCGGCTGGCAGGATTACGATTCGCTGCTGGTCGCGGTCGAGAAACGGTTCAGCCGCGGCTATTCGTTCCGTACCGCCTACACCTACGGCAAGAGCTGGGGCAACGTTGCCAGCAACAACGCGGCGAACCCGATGCAGGTCGGCGATCAGCTGAATCTCGACCAGAATCTGCAGCCGAGCTCCGTCGACCGTCCGCATAACCTCGTCGTCAGCGGAACCCTCGACGTGCCGCATACCGGCGGCCTCCGGATGTCCGCGATCACCCGTTTTACCAGCGGCGCGGCCTTCACCATCTCCGATTCGAGCAGCGATCCGAACCGCAACGGCATCCTCACCGATCCGCTGCCCGCGGGCACCTATTCCGGAACCGGCTTGAATGCCCGCACCGTTGACAGCAAAGGTGGCATCAACGGCGCCCGGCTGCCGAGCGTCTTTCAGCTGGACCTGCGGATTGGGTATCGG
>JANOZI010000877.1:0-2682 GCA_031429375.1 Acidobacteriota bacterium
GATTGCCGCCGTCGCCATGCTGGTGATGGCCGCCGGCGCCATCGCGCAGCGCCGCGCGTTCGACTTGACCACGGCTCGACCCATCGCGGCGCTCGACAGCGTCTGGATCGAAGAGCTCACCTGGATGGAAGTGCGCGATGCGATGAAAGCGGGCAAGACCACTGCGCTCATCGTCGCCGGCAGCACCGAACAGAACGGCCCGTACGTGCCCACCGGCAAGCACGTCTATGTGCTGAAGGCCACCGCCGAGGCGATCGCCCGCAAGCTTGGCGATGCGTTGATCGCGCCGGCGATTCCGTTCGAGCCGGGCAGCGCATCGACCACGCCGGGCACGCTGCAAGTGCGCGATTCAACCTACGACGCCCTCGTCGAAGACGAGGCCGAAGGCCTCAAGGCCAACGGCTTCAAGCACGTCATCCTGATTGGCGACAGCGGCGGCAACCAGCGCGGCCTCGAGCGCGTCGCGGCGAAGCTCGCCGCCGCGTGGGCGGGCAGCGGCGCCACGATTCACTACATCAAGGAGTACTACGACAGCTGGACGGCTGCCGATGGCGCGTGGGACTCGCTTGGGGTGCCGAAGACGAAAGACGAGGGCATTCACGACGACTACAGCGTCAACAGCATCATCGCGACCGTCGATCCCGCGAAGATTCGGTTCAAGCAGCGCCAGGAGGCGGGTAAAGCCTCGATTAACGGGCAGACGCTGCTGCCGCTCGAGACGACGATTGCGAACGGCAAGAAGCTGGTGGAGATTCGCGCCGCCATCACGGTCGAGGCCATCAAGAAGGCGCTCGCGGCGAAATAGATGCCGGGCGTGTTGCTCGTCACCGGCGCCAGCCGCGGCATCGGCGCCGAGACTGCGCGCCTGGCCGCGACACGCGGCTACTCGGTTTGCGTGAACTATCTGAGAAATCGTGACGCCGCCGGCGCGGTGGTATCCGGGATCAACCGATCGGGCGGACGAGCGGTGGCGGTACAGGGCGATGTGGCCGTCGAAGCGGACGTCGTGCGACTGTTCGAGGCCTGCGATCGAGAGCTTGGCCCGCTCGATGCGCTGGTGAACAATGCCGGCATTCTCGAAACACAGATGCGCGTCGAGGCGATGGACGCGGCGCGCCTGCAGCGCATTTTCGCCACCAACGTGACCGGTTCGATCATCTGCGCGCGCGAAGCGATCCGCCGCATGTCAACCCGGCACGGCGGCCGCGGCGGCGTCATCGTCAATGTCTCTTCCGGTGCCGCGCGCATGGGGTCGCCGGGCGAGTACATGGATTACGCCGCATCGAAGGGCGCCATCGATACGTTCACGGTCGGCCTGGCGCAGGAGGTTGCCGAAGAAGGCATTCGCGTCAACGCGGTGCGGCCCGGCTTCATCTACACCGACATTCACGCCAGCGGCGGCGAGCCCGATCGCATCGAACGCGTCAAGGTGCGAGTACCGATGAAGCGCGGCGGCACCGTCGACGAGGTCGCGCACGCCATTCTCTGGCTGCTGTCGGACGAGGCCTCGTTCACGAGCGGCGCGCTGCTCGACGTCGCGGGCGGCAAATGAAGCCACGGTTCTTCGCGACTCCCGCTCAGTTCCGCTCGTGGCTGGCGAAACACCACAAGGCCGCCGGCGAGTTGCTCGTCGGTTTTTACAAGAAAGACAGCGGCAAACCGAGCATCACGTGGGCGGAATCGGTGGACGAAGCGTTGTGCGTCGGCTGGATCGACGGCGTGCGCAGACGGCTGGACGAGGAGGCCTACACGATCCGCTTTACGCCGCGTCGGAAGGGCAGCATCTGGAGCGCCGTCAACATCAAGCGCGTGGGCGAACTGGCGAAGGCGGGCCTGATGCGGCCCGCCGGCCTGGCCGCCTTCGAAAAGCGCGACGAAAAGAAATCGGCGATCTACTCATACGAGCAGAGAACGACAACGGAGTTCGATCCGGGCTACGAGAAGAAGGTCCGCGCCAACAGGAAGGCGTGGGCGTTCTTCGAGGCGCAGCCGCCGTGGTATCAGCGGCAACTGCGCCACCACGTCATGAGCGCGAAGAACGAGGCGACGCGTGTGAGGCGCCTGCAGGCCGCAATCGACGCCTTCGCAAAGGGTTCCCGCCTGTGACCGCCACTCCTGCTGCGCTCGGGTTCACCGTCAAGTCCGGCTGGGCCAGTGCGGTCGTCCTCGCCGGCACCGCGACTCAGCCCGAGCTTGTGGCCGCTGAGCGTCTCGAGCTGAGCGACCCCGCGGATGCCGATGCGCGCCAGCCGTATCACGACGGTTTTGCGACGATGCGCAAGGAGGGCCAGGTGTTGACGCGCCTGTTGGCAGCGGTGAACACATTTGGCCGGCGGGAAGTACGTAACTGGATCCGCGCGAACCAGGAGAAGGGATACCAGCTCCAGGGCAGCGGCATCGTCGTCGGCAGCCTGATCGATCCGAGCACCATCGGCAACGAGCACATTCGCATCCACGCGATGGAAGGGCAGCTGTTTCGCGGCGTCATCGCGGACGCATGCCAGGACGAAGGCCTGCCGCGATTGATCGTGCGAGAGCGGGACCTGTTGCAACAGGCCAAGGCGACGTTGCGCATGCCCGAGGCCCATATCGAAAACCGGCTGGCGGGTATGGGCAAGGGCAGGGACGGCCCGTGGCGGGCGGAGCACAAGATGGCCGCCCTGGGGGCCTGGCTCGTGCTGG
>JANOZI010000878.1:0-7404 GCA_031429375.1 Acidobacteriota bacterium
CTGGGAATCAAGCTGCCCAGTGACAAACTGAATTACTCCCGCATCGGCGGCGGCGTCGTCATCGCGTTCTAATCCCGAAGAGCACTTGGATTGACGTGCGTGGCCGACTAGAGGGACGCGGTTCGGGTGTCACCGAAACCGTGTCGAGTGAGACGGATTGCACGCGCGATTCCGTCTTCAAATCGGAATCGCGCGTCGCAGCACACGGCGCCCCATAAAGGGGCGCCCTACGACTGCGCAATCCGGTGAACGAGGCGCGGTTTCCCGCGTCCCGATAGGCTGGCGGCCACGCGTCCGCGCGTTGCCCGCCATCCGCGGAGGCCACGACCGGCAATCCAGGTGGTCTTCAGGGCCAGGGTGCCGGCACCCCAGCCACCGCACCACCTGGGCACCCCCAGGCACTTTAGGCACCCTCTAGGCACCTTAGGTATTCTGAAAAGCGCCGGGGTCGGTGAACGGCGCTTCGCAAGCGAAATCGCGGCAGACGTATGCCGTGGCGCGGCCGTCGATCATCTTCATCGCCGCGACCCATGGCATGTGCGCTGAAATGGCGTCCAGGTGTGTGGGATCGACGATCACCGCGACCGCAAACGGCCGGAACGTGCGATGCGCCGCATGCCACAGCGCGGTCGTATCGGCGGCGCCGCGATGGCCGACCACCACGATCTGTTCCCCGCCCGAAAGCGCCGTCGAGAGCGCTGCCGCCATCAACGGCACGGCACGTCCGAGCTGCATCAGCCGCGCGCCGAACGACGCGATCGCTTCTTCCGCGCGATCCGAATACGACGCCTCGCCGGTGAGGTGGGCCAGGGCCAGCAGGTTGAGCGCCGAGACCGAAGACGGCGAGGGCTCGGCGCCGTCGTAGTCTTCCTTCATGCGCAGCAACACCGTCGGGTCCTCGCCCGTCGTGCTGAAATACCCTCCCCCGGCGGCATCCCGGAACAGTTCATCCTGCCGCGCCTGCAGCTCCCGCGCCCACGTCAGCCACGCGGCATCGCCCGAGGCCTGGAACAACTCGATCAACCCGAAGATCAGGAAGGCGTAGTCTTCGGCGTAGCCGTCGATGGCAGCGTCGCCCTGCCGATAGCGGCGCAGCAATCGCCGGCTCTTCGGGTCCCACATCCGATCGCGGATGAACGCCGCTGCCCGCGTTGCGCTCTCCAGATGTCGCGGCCCCCGATCGTCCTTGCCATCTCCACCTTCGACAAGGCCCGGGTACCCAGTCATCACGCGGGCCGCTCGAGCGACCGCCGCGATCATCAGGCCGTTCCACGCCGTCAGCACCTTGTCATCCAGCAACGGCCTGGGGCGGGTGTTGCGCACGTCGAACAGGACCTCGCGGGACCGCAACAGCGATTCGGCGACGTCCACCGGCGTCACGCCGGCCGCCTTGGCGAGGTCCGTCAGCGGCTGCGCCGTGTACAGCAGGTTCTTGTTCACGAACTCCTGCTGGGGGTCAAACGGCGCATTGCCGCTCGGCAGCAGTCCATATCGCCCCTCGAAGATCGCGCTATCGGCGCCGAGGGCGGCGCGCACTTCCTCGAGGCCCCACACATAGAAGGCGCCTTCCATCTTGTGGGCATGAGGATCGTCCGTCTTGTCGGGGGGCACGCTGTCGGCGTCTTCCGCCGAGTAGAAGCCGCCGCCTTCGTCCGTCATGTCGCGCTGCACGTACTGCAGCGTGTCTTCGGCCACCTCGGCGAAGAACGCATCGCCGGCGGCCTGTGACGCCTCGAGAAACGCGATGACGAGCTGGGCCTGGTCGTAGAGCATCTTCTCGAAATGCGGAACGCGCCAGTTGCCGTCCACCGAATAGCGGTGGAAGCCGCCGCCGACGTGGTCGCGCATGCCGCCCAGGGCCATCGACCGCAGGGTGGTCACGACCATGTCGCGCGCTGCCGCGTCACCCGTGCGAGCGTATTCGCGCAGCAGGAAGATCAACTCGCTCGGCCGCGGAAACTTCGGCGCGTCGCCGAATCCGCCCCGGCGGGCGTCGAAGGACTTCTGGAACTGCTGAACAGTTGATGCGAGCGCTTCGTCATCGGGCATCACCTGGCCGGTCTCGCCCGCGTTCAACGCCGACAACCGGGCGACGACCTCGGTGGCCGACTGCATGACGCGCGCGCGATCCTCACGCCAGGCTTTCGCGATCTCCATCAGCACATCGACAAACGCCGGCCGGCCCCACTGCGAGGCCGGAGGGAAATACGTGCCGCCCGAGAAGGGCTTGAGCTCGGGCGGCAGCCACCCGCTCATCGGCCAGCCGCCCGACCCGGTCGTGGCCTGGACGAATGTCATGTAGACGCGATCGACGTCGGGACGCTCTTCACGATCGACCTTGATCGAGATGAAGTGCTCGTTGAGCACGTTCGCCACGCCGGCGCTTTCGAACGACTCGCGCTCCATCACGTGGCACCAGTGACAGGTCGCGTAGCCGATCGACAGGAAGATCGCCTTGTCGGATTTCTTCGCCGCCGCGAATGCCTCGTCTCCCCACGGATACCAGTCCACGGGGTTGTTCGCGTGCTGCAGCAGATAGGGACTCTGCTCGGCAGCTAAGCGGTTGGGCATCTTGGGATCATATAAAAGAAACCACGATTGCCGTCGGTTCCTCACGGGGGTTCCTCACGGGGGTCCCAACGAGAGTTCTACACGCAGGTTCGCAGAACCCTCGTCAGGAACCGTGGTGGGGAACTCTCGTGCGGAACCTTCGTGCGGAACCTTCGTCATCGGCGGCCCGGCAGCGGCGTCAAGGGCTCTGGCGGCGTCTCGGGCACCACCGGCGTGATCCCGGGGTGCCGCTCCGCCGCGTCGTGCACGCGCGCGTAACTCGCGGTCATCTCGACGCCGTACAACAAAATGACGGCGCTCACGTAGATCCACAACAGGAAGATCACCACCGCCGCGATCGACCCGTGGATCACGTTCCAACTGGCGAGGTCGCTCGCATACCACGAGAACAACGACAGCGCCGCGCGCCACAGCAGGCCGACCACGACAGCGCCGGGCCACACTTCCCGGAAGCGGACCCGTGTATTGGGCACAAAGTAAAACACCAGCGCCACGCAGCCAATCAGCAGCACCGTCGCGGCATAGTGCGCGCTGAGGCCCGACACCCAGACCAGCGTCGGCGAGCGGTGCAGCGCCTCGCCCAGCCGTGTTTCTGCCAGCTTCACCATGCTCGCCAGGATCAACCCGAGCAGCAGCACGCCGCCTGCCGACAGCAGCATCAGAAACGAGATCAGGCGATGACGAATGAAACTGCGGCGCCGCTCGACCCCCCACGCGTGATTCACGGCGGACGTCACCGCGTTGAACACGCCCAGCGAAGCCCAGACGAGCGCGATACTCCCACCGACGCCGAATGAGACGGGCTGCGTCTTGAACGCGTCGAGCTGCCCGCTAATGAAGTCGAACTGCCGCGGAAAGTAGCGGAACACGAACCGCACGACGGCATCGCGCTCCGCGGGGTCCGATGTCACTTCGCCGAGGATCGCGAGCGCGAGCAGGAAGATCGGAAACAGCGAGAGCAGCGCGTAGTAGGCGATCGACGCCGCGTGGGTCAGGCCGTCGCTGTTGTACAGCTCGGCCACGCCCCGCCACGCGGCGAGACCAATCAGCCGGAGTTGGCCGGCGACCTGGGCCCGGCGACCTCGCCGGGCCGGCACAGCCGCCGCGCCGTTCCCGCCTTCGCGCGCGGCGGCCGAGCGACTGTCAGCCGCGGAGGCAGAGCGGGCGCGCCGGGGCACACTACTGAGTCCGGCGAGGCCAGACCATGTTCTCGGCGCCGGCCGCGGCTGCGGCCACCGGCCCGACGGGCCGGCTGCTGCGCAGTTCGTCGATCACTTGGCCGAGCCGCATGGCTTCCCTCACCACTGTCTCGATTTCCGGCTGCAGCTCGTTCCGCAGCTGGCGGCCGCGCTCGGTAAACAGCACAAACCCGACGCTGGCGCCCACACCCGCGCCGATAATAGCACCCAGCAGCATCATGCTTCGATCGTTCATCCTGCCTCCTCGACCACGCGCACGGGAGTGCGCGGGTCCTTGATGTCGTGCTTCTTGATCTTGCTATACAGGGTCGGCCGGTACAACCCCAGGATCTGGGCGGCCTCCTGCTTGTTCCAGTTGGTTCGCTGCAAGGTCTGCAACACCGCCATCCGCTCGATCTCGGCCAGCGTATGATGCGGCGGCACCGTGAAGGCATCCTCGGCGACGGTATCGCCGCGGATCGTCTCGGGCAGATCCTGCGGCTGCACGTCCGGGGTCTTGGCGACCAGCACCGCGCGCTCGATGGCGTTCTCCAGCTCGCGGACGTTGCCCGGCCACCGGAACCGGATCAACAGGTGGTAGGCCGCGGGCGTGAGGCTCTTGACGTTCTTCTGGTAGCGGTGGTTGAACTTGTCGAGAAAGTGCGCGCATAGCAGCGGCAGGTCCTCGGTACGCTCGCGCAGCGGCGCCACGCGCAAGGTCACCGTGTTGATGCGGAAATACAAGTCTTCCCGAAGCCGCCCGTCTTTCATGGCCGCCTCGGGTTCGATGTTGGTGGCGCAGATCAACCGGAAGTCCACTTTCACGAGCCGGTCGCTGCCGATCGGGCGATACTCGCGCTCCTGCAATACGCGCAGCAGCTTGGTTTGCAGCAGCAGCGGCATCTCGCCGATTTCGTCGAGCATCAGCGAGCCGCCCGCGGCCAGTTCCAGGAGGCCGATTTTGTCGGTCGTGGCGCCGGTAAAGGCGCCCTTCTTGTAGCCGAACAACTCCGACTCGATCAGGTCCTTGGGCAGCGCCGCGCAATTGATCTTGATGAACGGGCCCTTGGCCCGGCCGCTGCGCACGTGAATCGCGTTGGCAATCAGCTCCTTGCCCGAGCCGTTCTCCCCCTGGATCAGGATGTTGGCGTCGCTTTCGGCCACCGCGTCGATCAGCTCGAAGAGCTCGCGCATCTTCTTGCTCTTGCCGATGATGTTGGAAAACGAGTATTGGTCCCGCATCTGCTCCTTCAAGCGTTGATGCTGGGCGCGCTCCACCTGCAAGTCGGTGGCGCGGTCGAGGATCGAGACCAGGCCCGAGGGATCGAGATTGGATTTTTCGAGGAAAAAGAACGCCCCGGCCTGGCCGGCTTCGAGCGCGCGGGTGATCGTGCCCACGCCGCTGATCACGATCATCTCCGGGGCCGGATCGATCCCCTTGAGCTGCCGTAACAGCGCGATGCCGTCGATGTCGGGCAACACGATGTCGAGCAGCACCACGTCGGGGTGCCAGGCGCGGAAGATTTCTTCTGCCTTGGAGCCGACCGCCGCCGTGCGCACCTCGTAACCGGGCGGACGCGGCGCCTGCTCCACCACCATCTTCAACCAGTCAGTCACCATCGGCTCGTCATCTACGACGAGAACACGGCGCCGGTTGGTCGACTTGGATGAAGACATGGCTCGCGAAGGGACACGGGAAGCGGAGGGGCACTCCGCTTCCCGCCGAACAAGAGCGGGCTCGCTCAACTGATGGGTCTACGCCCCTGAATCACGCGAATCAGGACCACGGCGATCGCCAGCACCAGCAGAATGTGTATGTAGCTGCCCAGCGCACTGCCGCTGACCATGCCGAGCAGCCAGAGGACCAGGAGAACGACCAGGATGGTGGTCAACATGGTCGGTCTCGATTACGAATGCCGTGGCGCGCCGTTGGCGTCGCGCATGCTCTTCGTCGTGCCGGTCGTCGTCGAGCCGGTCGCGCTGCCCACCCGCGCCGACGCCATGTCGAGCGCTTCGCGAGCGGACGTTTCGAGCTGATCGGCCAGCTGATCGGCCTTCTCTTCGATGTTGGCGCTCTGCACGCCGGCCCGGTCGGCCATCTCGCGGTAGCGCCGCGCCGCCGCATCGCGCAGCGAGTTGAACGAGGCATTCAGATCGCTTCGTATTTCCGCCCCGGGCTTCGGCGCCATCAACAGCGCGACGCTGGCGCCAACCAATGCGCCCGCGACCGCGCCCAGCAGGAACATCCCGCTCCCGGCTGATTCTTGCTCGTTCATCAATCTCATTGCCTGTCTCCTTTGTTGACTACACCAATCACTGCGATCACCAATCACTGAATTCCCAACTTGGGCTCGAGAGCGAGCCGCTCCGCGGCGCGGTGCCGCCGCCACCACTGCACGCCGCGAATCACGCCCAGGGCCACCGCCGTCTTCGGTGCCGTGGCCACCGTCGCCACCGAGGCGACCCCGTGCCTGACGCTGCCGATCGCCTGCCGCGCATCCTCGACCACCTCGTTGACGGCGTTCGTGCCCCGCTTCACGGCCAGAACGGCGTCATCGACGGTGTTCGAAATGCGATCGATATGCGCCTTGACCTGGTTGATGTGCCCCTGCAGCTCGACCACTTTCTGATCAATGGCCAGCTTGGCGCTGCGGTACGCGAAAAACGCCCCGAGGGCGGCCCCCACGGTGACCAGCGTCTGGATTCCCATGAAAACTGCCATGAAAACCAACGCCCGCTCAATCACAACGACATCGTCTGTAGTCATTTGCTCCACCCAGTAAGTAAACCGCTACCCATTGTTATGACTCTCGTTCATACCGTTATTGCTCAGCTGGATCGGGCTGACGGGGTCGGGCGCCAGGCGCTCGATCTCCGCGATGAGCATGTCCGGATCGCACGGTTTGACCACGACCGCATCGAAGCCGACCTCGCGCGCGAGATCGAGCTGACGCAGGTGCGAATAGCCGGTCGCGGCAATCAACGGGATGTCTGCTGTCTCAGCGTCGCTGCGCAGTGCGCGCGCAGCCTCGAAGCCCGATATGCCGGGCAATTCGAGATCGAGAACAATGAGATCCGGAAGCAGTTGATGTGCCTTGGCAATGGCTGACGCGCCGTCGATGGCGGTCGAAACGCGGTAGCCCGCCGCGGTCAAGTAGATTTCCCAGATATCGAGCGCATCCGCATAGTCGTCGACGATCAAAATATGCTTCCCGGGGGGGGTCGGTGTCATGGTTTGAACGCTCGTTTCCATCAGGATGTGCTTCAAGGGCCGTGCCAAGGATCGGACACCGATTGACGTGCTAGGCTTGCGGGATGAGGCTGACCTTGGCGCAGGTCTTGAATACGGTCGCACACGAGATTCGAACGCCACTGGCCGTGTCACAGGGATATTTGAAGCTGTACATCGACGGCCGTCTGACGACGCCGGACGACCAGCAGAGCGCGCTCAAAAAGACGCGCGATGCCCTTGGCGTGCTCGCGACGCTCTGTGCGGACATGAACCGGGTGAGCACGCTCTCCGAATCGCCCGAACCGACGTTGCTCGAGCCCATCGCGGCGGCGCAGTTGATTTCCGGCCTGCAGGCGGCCAGGGAAGTCGAGGGTGCGGAGTGGCACGGCGACCCCGCGCCGGCGGGCGCCGTGGCCAGCAACG
>JANOZI010000879.1:0-12287 GCA_031429375.1 Acidobacteriota bacterium
ACGCATGCCTGAGTTCTTAAAGCCGCTCGTCCAAATAGGCGCCAGCACCCCGCCCGATGTAGTGCTGGTCCGCCTCCTGGCCGCCGTTACCCTCGGCTTAATCGTCGCGGCAATTTACTGGCGCGTCCGTCGCGATGAGGCCAGTTCCTCGCTCGCCGTCACGCTGGTCTTGCTTTGCGTCCTCATTGCCATGGTGAGCCAAGTGGTGGGCGACAACGTGGCCCGCGCCTTCAGCCTGGTGGGCGCGCTCTCCATCGTCCGCTTCCGCACCGTGGTGAAGGATACGCAGGACACCGCCTACGTCATCTTCGCGGTGGTGGTGGGCATGGCCGCCGGCACCAGCGACCTATGGGTCGCCCTCATCGGCATTCTGGTCATCGGCGCGGCGGCTTTCGCCATGGCCAAACTTTTCCGCGAGCGGCAAAGCGAGGACGAGTACTTACTCCGGCTACGCATCCCCCCCGGCCAGAACTTACCCACGCTCTTCGCCCAAGTGATCGAGCCGCATCTGGACGGTCATGATCTGGTCTCGCTTGGTACGTCGAAGGGCCGCACCTATATCGAAGTCACCTACCGCACGCGCCTCCGCCCCGGAGTCTCCGTAATCGCCGCCGCCAGCGCCATCAGCGCCGCCCCCGGCATCGAAGACGTCCAACTGCATCGTGTGGGCAGCGAAGACTCCTAGCATTTCTTTTTCAATAAGTTACTCCCCCCAAGGGGCCAAAGCGGACTCACTACTGCGTCTTCAATTCTTGAAAGGTAGCCCAGAACCGCTCGCCGTTCGTTTTTTGAACCCAGTACTGAGTGATCTGATTGGAAGGTGAACACCGCGCGCCAACGACCACGCCTTCGCCGAACTCGCCCAGCACCTTCGCGTTTACCTTCAACGCGAAACAGTCCGGCGGGTTAGACGAGGTGGGACGACCAGGCAGCAGCAGGGAAGTCAGTGAGAAAATGCCCTTGTCAGTAAGCTCGTACACAGGCTCGACGATCGTTGACGCAAACGGCCCGATTCCGTGAATCTGTAAAATCGTTTCCGTCTTCGACCACGCAAAGTGCGCCATATTCTTGGGCGCAATCCCAAACGTCCCTGTATCCATTGGTTCTAAAGTGGCTCGGTTGAACCGACGACCCATACCGAGCGACCAACTCCCTTTCACGACAGTAATGTTTTCGTCTATCGGATGAGTGTGGGGAAGAGTGATATATCCGGCATCCTGATGAATCCGAAACACGAACGGATCTCCGGGCTTTGTGAAATCGCCAGACACCTTCTCGACCCATTGCCCCGGCTGAAATCGGCTCAGAGGGTAAACGCTGTGCTGCGCTGATTGATCCTGTGCCTTGGCGTTGTCGAACGTGAAGGACAACGCCAGGAGAATGACGATCGAGACAGTCCTAGTGGACAACATGGAGCACCTCGGCGTTTGAATGTCGTAAGAAGGATATCAGTACCGATCAACGCCGTAGCGTTTAGTAATCTGGGGCCGTTAAGGAGTGTCGTCCCGTCAAGGAGTGCAATCCCGTCAGGTTCGAATACCGACGAACACTTCGTACAGGCTTGGCTCGACCTCCGAGTGCGGGCAGGGCACCATCCGTGCCTCGAATCCGGCGTCGGCCATGGCCTGTAACCACTCCGCCCTCGTGAAAAGGCCCTCGATGTGACTATCCTGCTCGACGCGCACCGAGCCGTCTGGCGCGCGTAAAAGGTACGCATAATCCACCGTATAGGTGCTGTCGCCAGGGTCCGGATCCCAGGTCCACGCGATCCATCGCATGCCGGCACTGTCGCCATCCTCGCCCCCGTGCTCGGTGTCGGGCGGCTGAAAGTTCTCGCGCACATGGTCGGGCGCGAGCAGCACCGCGCCGCCGGGACGGCAGTGCACGAACGCCGTCTCGATCGCGTTGCGCAGGTCCGGAAGACTGGTCATGTAGACGATCGCGTCAGCAATTTTTACCTCACGGCTTTAGACTGGTTGCACCCCGACCCGTGTCGTCGATCGGCAGCGAGAGATGCTCGTGGGTCACCTTCCATTCATCGCCGATTTTCTCGAAACACACAGTGACGCGCACCCAGTTGTCCACGGCCGCCTTGCCATCCGGCGGCGCGTTGCTGATGTGGTTCAGGCAATGCGCAAAAGCGATGGTCTCGCCGGCGACGATGCGAAGGTCGCGGATCGCGCTCGTGGTCAGGCCGGGCATGCCGGCAAACCACTTCTCGAAGTTCAGACGGTGCGCGTCGGCGCCTTTCTGCTGGAGCGGCGGCGGGACGTCGTACACCACGACGTCCGGGGCGTACAGCGTCATCAGGCGATCGACATCCTTGTCTTTGACCGCCGCGACCCATTCGTCGATCATCTGCCGAATCTTCTCATCGGTTTTCAAGCTGCTATCCCCCCACTTTCAAGGCTGAACGCCAGAACTAAAAGCGCAGGCCTCCGCCAACACTGAGACGGAAGTCGTGACTGAGGAACGCCGTCTCGCGCACATGCAGTCCATCCACAAAGGTCGGCGCTGGTAGCCTCACCATACGATCGCCCGCGTCAACGCGGACGAATGTCCGCTCGCCGGTGAAGATTTCAAGGCCGCCACCGACGTCGAAGATCGCCCGTGTGCCTCCAGCGGCCATCAGGCAATTCAGCGGCGGCGGAAAGATCGCGATACACGCAAAGCCTTCCGTCGGCGGGCTGTATTGGAGAAAGCCGGCGCGGATCTTCGCAAACGGCCGGACCCGCGCCAGCCGCGGGCCGGCGGTCATGCCAAACAAGCCCTCCACCCGCCTTGCGCTGAAGGGCACACCGTCATTGGGGAAATCGGCGGGGTACAGATCGATTTCCGACTCGAATCCGAGCATCGCCACCGGATGCCAGGACATTCGTCCGCCGATGCCCAGCTCGGCTGACTCAAATTGACCGGAGCGTGCGACGGTGAGCTGCGCGCCCACCTGGAATGCATCGGCTGAGCTCTGCGCCGACGCTCGACCGGTCAACACCGTGATCAAAACCACAGCTGCGGCGATCCACCTGATCATGCCATTCCAAGATGTTCGCGCAACAGCCGGTTCGTCAAGTCCTCATGCGTGATCGGCAGCGCATGCGAGGCGTCGGCCACCTCGACATAGCGCGCGCCGGGAATGGCGGCGGCGAGCGCCGACCCGGCCGATGGCGGCCCAATCGGATCGTGGGCGCCGGTCAGCACCAGCGTCGGCAACCCTTCAAGCTCCGACAACCACGGCGAGACGTCGGCCTGACGGAGCGCCGCCAGCTGCTGCTTCGCGATCGGCGGTTGATCGGCGATGTCATGCCCGAACAGCCTTGACAACCGCTCGGCCATTCGATCGGCATCGGGCATCGCACCCGGCGGCATCACCAGCTTCAGGAACGCCCGGCGGCGCATCCCCCGGGTCCCGACACGAGTGCCAAGCCCCAGCCAGAACAATCGGCGGCTCCTCGGCGCGGCCGCCTTGCCGCCGCTGAACGTGCAAAGCAGCGCGAGGCTCTTCACGCGCTCGCGATGCGATAGCGCCATCTGCATCGCCACCAGGCCGCCAAGCGAATGGCCGACGACGTGAGCTGAGCGCACGCGCGCCGCATCGAGAATGGCCGCGGCGTCGTTCGCCATCCGGTCGACGGTAATGGCGGCCTCGACCGGCTGGCTCCGGCCCATGCCGCGGTTGTCGAACGAAATGCACATGAACTCGGACGCCAGCTCCCGGATTTGCGGCAGCCAAGCGTCGCCCTGCGCGCCAACGCCCTGGATAAACAGCACCGGCGGGCCGCTGCCTCGAACCGTGTAGTGCAGGTAGCAACCCTCGCGCGCGACGACGGCCATGACAGTTTCCAGTTAACCGTTTCCAGTTAACAGTTTCCAGAACAGTTTTTAGTTGACGGTTTCCAGTGAACAGTTCACGTCAGGACAAACGGCCGCATCGCGGCCGCCCTTTTTTGTTAACTGGCAACTGGCAACTGTTAACTGTACTAGTGCTCCCCGCGAATCGACCAGAACGGCCCGACGAAGCCGGCCGCCGCTAACAACTGTTGCGACTGCTCGGCCGTGCGAGGTGCCCATGCGGGTGACATCCGTCCATTGAACCAGAGCTGGGCGAGTTGCCACAACGCCGTGACCGGCATCGCCGCGCCGATCGGCCCGTTCGATCGGGCCCAGACCGCAAGGTGCTCTTCAGACCTGAAGAGCCGGATGGTCTGTCAGGTGAATCCGATGTCGTCCCACCAGTGCTGCGCCGGCACCGCGAAATGGACGACGCCGTCACGATTGGTGAGATCGCCGCCGCGGACGCCGTAGCTCATCGGCGCGCCGCAATCGGGGCAATAAGTCGCGATGCTCACATCACAGGTCAGGGCGACCGCGATGCCGAAGGCGTCCCAAGCGCAGTTGGCGAACCACTGCCGCCCCAGGCCGTCGACGCGAAAGGCGGTCGGCACGGCGGAGAACGGCATCGCCATCCACACCTCGCGCGAATCCGGATCGAGCACGAGCACGTGCGCGGCCGCCAGCCGCTCGTAGCACTCGATCACCGCATCGACGTCCATCGCGAGGTCGGCGGCGACCGCCACGGCCGACGGCACGTCGCCCGCGGCAAAGCGCGCGTATACGGCGCTACGCACCGCGAGATCTCCCGGAGCCAGTTCTCCCATGTCAGATGAACGTGGCGATCTGTTCGAGCGGTTTCTTCGTGATCGACGGCACCGTGGCGCCGTCGGCCGGATAACCAGTGACGAGAATGAGGAACGGCCTCTCGTGGGTGGGGCGGCCGAGAATCTCGTTGAGGAATCCCATCGGGCTGGGCGTGTGGGTCAGCGACACGAGGCCGGCGTGGTGGACGGCCGCGATCAACAGGCCGGTCGCAATGCCGACCGATTCCTGCGCGTAGTAGTGCTTCACTTTGCCGCCGTCGGGAAGCACTCCGTAACTCTCGGCGAAGATCACGATCAGGTACGGCGCGTCCTCGAGAAACGGCTTGTGCTCGTCGGTGCCGAGCGGCGCCAGCGCCTCGAGCCACTCCTGCGGCGCCTTGTGATGGTAGAACTCATGCTCTTCCTTCTCGGCTTCGGTACGAATGATCCGCTTGACGGCCGGATCGGACACGACCACAAAGTGCCAGGGCTGGATGTTGGCGCCGCTCGGCGCGGTGCCGGCGGCGCGCACGCAGTTGTCGATCACCGAGCGCGGCACCGGCCGCGTCGAAAACTGGCGCACGGTCCGGCGCCGCCTGATGTCGTCGTAGAACTCCGCCGCGCGGCGCGTCATCACGTCTGCGGCGTATTCGCGGTAATCGGGCAGCGGACCCAACACGGGTTGCGGCATGGAATTCAGACCTCGGTTTCCTTTTGCCTTTGCCTTGGCCAGTCACTCACGACGAAATGGCGGCGCCCACGTCAGGATGATCATGAACGCGGGGACGGATGCGATCAAGTACATGAGGCCGATCCCGCTCGCCTTGACGAGCGTGCGCAGCCAGCCGCCACCGTACACGGCCTTGAGGGCCCTCAGTCCATACCCCAGCACGATGAGCACCATCGCCAGGCCGACGACCGCTTGCACGATGTCGTTCCGGGTGAATTTCACCGCTTCTGCGAGCATGAGCGCGGTGAAGGCGAATGCGTGTACATGCGCCGCGAACACCAGGTGCGTCGGGAACCGCCGTCCGCGATAGAACAGCGCCAGGATGGCCGCAAACACCGGCAACATCGCGAAGAACACACGGGGCATCGTCGTGAACAGCTGCGCGCGAACCTTCTCTGGATCCTGGACGAGCGACCGGAGGAGTGGGCGGAGTAACAGCGGCGCTGACTCGACGTCCTCGCGGAGCTCGGCGCGATCGTCGGCCGTGAGCTCTGTGTTGGAGGTCGACCATAACCCCAGACGGAGGCCAACCGGTCCGCTGACTTCTCCGGCCCGCCGCGGTGGCGTCGGCGGCGCTGCCGCGGCAATCACGAAGTAGACGAGGCTGGCGATCAGGTAGACCCGCACCGGCGGCAAGTACGAGGCGCGATGGCCGCGCAGGTATTCGATCGTCAGCCGGCCGGGGTGCAACAGGCCGCGGAGGGTGGCGGCAATGCGGCCGTCGTACCCGGTCAGCTCCTGCCACGCATCGCCGGCCAGCTCTTTGACCGTGGGATCGGGCGGCACCGCGCGCTGGCCGCACGCGGCACAGAACGCGCCGAGCAGCTCGGCACCGCAGTTGAGGCACGCCATGACGCGCATAGCGTACGCGAACACTCGTCAGTAAGGAAATGCGTCTCCGGCGAGTCGTGGTGTGGCCGAGGGAATCGGGCGCAGCCGGTTGCGCCGCTCGTAGGCCTGGGCCAGTTGGATCAACTTCGCCTCGCTGAACGGCCGGCCCAGCAACTCCAGTGCGATCGGTAAACCGTCGGCGTGCATGCCCGCCGGCAGGACGATGGCCGGCAGCCCCGTCGCTGAACTAATCGAGTTATCCCGCGCCCCATCGTCAGAACTCCCAACCACTGGCGCCGTCAAGGCTTTGACCGGGTACACGAGCGCATCGACGCGGTTCCGATCCATCAGGTCAATGAGCGTGGTCTTCACTGTGCGCTGGCTTGCCAGCCGCGAGAGGTACTCGGCGTTGTGATCGAGGGCGGCCACGGCCATAGTTTCGCGATAGCGAACCTCCTGCGTGCCGCCCTTCAGGTACTTGCCGGTGGCGATCAACTGCGCGAGCGTCTTGACCGGACTCGACGGTCCGCGCCGCTGCAGGTACGCGTCGAAGGCGGGGCGGAGCTCGAAACTGTTGACTCGCAGCGACGGCATCAGCGCGACCAGGTCCATTCCAGTGCGAAGATCGGCGACGAGCTCTGCGCCGGCGTCGCGGAACAGACCGAGCTGCGTTTCAACCAGCCGGTTGCCGCCTGCGAACTCCTGACCGGTGCGAAACAGATCGCGCAACACGCCGATGCGCGTGCCGGCCAACCGGCCATCCAGGGGCGGCATGAGCGGCGCCGCGTGGACAAAGCCGAGGCTCTCAGCGGTCGCGAGATCTTCCGGATCGAAACCGCGCAGGTAGGTGAGCAACAACGCCGCGTCGGCGACGGTCTTCGCATGCACACCGACGCGATCCTGCGTGAACGAGATCGGGATCACCCCGGCGCGGCTCACCAGACCGCGGGACGGCGCGATACCCACGAGCGCGGTGTTGCTGGCAGGGCTGCGGATCGAGAAGCCTGTTTCAGTGGCGACGCCCACTGTGGCGAAACCCGCCGCCACCGCCACCGCAGTGCCGCCGCTCGAGCCGCCCGGATCTCGCGTCACGTCGTACGGGTTGAGGATCTGGCCGCCCAGCGAGCTGAGCCCGCGCGAGCCGAGCGCCAGTTCGTCCATGTTGGTCTTGAGAAAAATGATGGCGCCGGCGTCGCGCAAGCGTTGAACGACGAAGGCATCGCGCGCGGGGTAAGTGCCGGCGAACACGACACTGCCACCGGCCGACGGAACGTCGGCGACATCGATGTTGTCTTTGATCGCGATGGGAATACCGTGGAGCGGGCTGCGCAGTCCTTTCGACACCCGCTCTTGATCCAGGGCCCGCGCGGTTTCGAGAGCGCGCGGATTGATCTCAATCACGGCATGCAGACCGGGACCACGCTGGTCGTAAGCGTCGATGCGATTCAGATACAGCCGGACCAGCCGTTGGTAGGTCAGCGCGCCGGATGCGACCGCGGCCTGTACATCGGCGACACTGGCCGTGAGCAGATCGAACGACCGGCTCTGGGCCGGCTGCGGTGCCGACGCCGCGAGCAGGCCGACGCCGCACACCGCCAGCGCTCTTACCACTTCGGTTTGGGCAGGGTCGCGGTGAATGCGCCGGGCGACATCCCGTGCCTCACGAACAAGCCGTGGGCGAGCAGCAGGTATTCTTCGATGGTCAGCCACTCGCCGCGATAGAAGACCCGCTTGCTCCACGAGCAGAGCGTCAGCTCTTCTTGGTGAGCGTTGGCCGCAGCTGGTTCGCGATTGGCGAGGGTGAGAAAGGAGCAATGCAGGCCGGGCGCAAAGTTGGCGCGCGCGTTGAACTGCAGCACGCGGCTCTTGCCGTCGGGCAAGGCGATTTCAAACATGCCCTGCTGAAGACCGTCGCGGACAAAGGCCCGCCACTGCACGTCCACTTCGGCCTGCCGTCCGGGCGCGACCACCGTGCTCAGATGGTGACCCACGATCTGATCGCGGCTGCGGTTCAGGAGTGCGCATGCCTCCTGGTTGGCATCGACGTAATAGGCACGGTCGTCAGCGATCAAAATGCCGGTGGGAAAGCGATCGAACAACACACCGAGGTAGGTTCGGTCAGGTTCGTTGGCCATTCGCGCGCCTGGACTACGCCCGAGCGGTGCTACGGCGTCGCATCTCCGAGAATTTGCGCACCGCGCGATCGAAACGCTCCTGCAGCGGCTTGCGTTGATCGGGCGACAACGGCCCGAGGCGCGCCCACGCCGCTTGCGCGCTGCGCACTTCCTGCTCGGCGGCGCGCTGGCGGGCGTCTTCCGCCTGCCGCGCGGAGCCGGCGCCCATGGTGTTGGCGGCCAGCGCTTCGCGCCATTGCCGCGCCAGTAGTTCGGCCGGCGACAGGTTCTTGACCGGCTCCGCGCTCTCGGTCGGCAGCAGCTTCTCGACCTTGGCGACGAGCTTTTCCATCTTGCCGCGCGTCATCTCCGGATCGAGATCCGTGCCCTTGAAGCCATCGGGCCAGCGGGTGACGAGCGAGAACAACGCGGTATTGACGCGATCGGCCAGCGGCGCGAGCGTGTGGCGCGGCAGCTCGGGGCCCTGCACCCAGCGCGCGCGCGCGGCCTGGACCTTCGCGTAGAGATCCTCGGGCGGCGTCGCCTCCGTCGCGTCGGCGGACGGCACCAGCGCCTCGAGCTCGGCGACCGTCGTTTCGCGATCGGCCATCTTGCCCGTCAGCGCGACCTGGTCCCGGTTCTTGAACCGCTCGAAGAACAGGTCGCACGCGGCGCGGAACTGGTTCCAGATCGCATCGGACTTGCTCTTCTTGACCGGACCGATCGTTTTCCATTCGACCTGGAGGCGCTTGATGCGCGACGCGGCCTGCTCCCACTCGGTCGACTGCGACAACTGCTCCGCCTCGGCGACCAACGCTTCCTTGCGCTTGAGGTTCTCGGTCCAGTCCTGCTTGCGCTGCTTGAGATCGTCCTGCCGGCGCGTGAAGAACTGGTCGCACGCCGCGCGGAACCGCTCCCACACGGCTTTCTCGTTGCCGCGGGTCACGGCGCCCACGGCCTTCCACTCCGACTGGAGCGACTTCATGGCGTCGGCCGTCTTGACCCAGTCGGTGGAGTCGGCGAGCGCTTCGGCCCGCTCGCAGAGCGCTTCCTTCTTCTTCAGGTTCTCGACGCGCTCGACCGCCTGTTGCGCGAAGAAGTCCTTGCACTTGTCGTAGACCTGCTCCTGCGCCGCCTTGAAGCGCGTCCACAGCGTCTCGGCCTGCGAGCGCGGCGCGGCGGCCACCGCCTTCCACCGCTCCTGCAGCGTGCGCATCTCGTTCGACACCTTTTCAGGATCGCTCTCGGCCTGCGGGATGAGCGCTTCCATCTTGGCGCAGAGCTCTTCCTGCACCTGGACGTTCGCCCAGCGTTTCCATTCCTCGGCTTCGCGCAGCTCCTGGATGCGCGGGGTCAGCGCGGTCCGCACCGCCTGCAACCGCACCATCAGGTCTTCGCGATCCTGCTTGGCCGGCAGCGGCCCCATCGTGCCGACCGCGAGCTTCACTTCCTTCAGCAGCTGATCGGTCTGCTTGAGCGTGAGCGTCTCGGCGGTGGCGCGGGTCTCGAACTTCTGGACGAGGGCCTGGAGGCGATGGAGGTTTTCGGTTTGCTGCTGGCCCTTGCCGTCGCGATAGGTCAGCTCCTGCCCCTCGAGCGTCACGGCCGCGGCCTCGTAGCGGGACTTCAACTCGGGATCGATCTCGACGTCGCGGGCGATCGACAGCCACTGCTTGCGCAGCGCGTACCATTGGCTGCGAATGTCGGCGTACGACGGGTTGGCGGCCAGCGTTTCGATCTCGCTCACGATCTCCGGCAACTTCGCGGCGGATTCCTGCGCCTGCACGCGCCGCTCGAATCGCTTTTCCGCGGCGTGGCACGCTTCCTGGAAACGATGTTCCAGCGCGGCGGCCCACGCGTCGGGCATCGCCGGCATGCCCTCCCACGCGGCGCGGGCTTCGGCCACGCGATCGACGACATCGTCGCCGGTCAGCGCTTCGACGCGCGCGCACGCGGCGGCGCGGTCGGCCTGTTCCTGCTCGAGCGCGCGGCGCTGGCGCTCCGCGTCGGCGCGGGCGGCTTCGTCGGCGGCGAGCCGCTGCCGCACGAGGTCCGAGGCGTTTTCGAACTCGGTTTCGATGCCCGGGTCGATGTCGGCATCCGCCAGCAGCTCGACCCACGTCACACGCGCGGCCGCGTAGGCTTCGCGCAGGTGCGTGACATCGCTCACCTCGGACAGCCTGGTCATCTGCGCGACCAGATCTCTGGCGCGCTGCTGATCGGCTTCCTTGTAGGCCGGTCCAGACTCGGCCGGGGCGGCGGGCTGTTCGGCGGCTTTGATCAAGCTGCGCGCTTTTTTCTGCGCGGCCTTGGCGCGCGCCTTCTGGCTGAGCGCCGCGAGCGTTTCAGGCGACGGATTCGACAGGCGATCGACCGCCGCGACGGCGGCATCGTTGTGCTCGCCGCGCATCGCGACGTCTTCGATCTCGGCGGGGCTCGTCAGGCGTTCAACGGCCAGCAGACGAGCGCTCGATTCCACGGCGTGGCGGGCGATGCTGCCGAGCGCCTTTTCATCACGCACGGCGGCAATCGCGGCGCGGCGAACGGCTTCAGGACCGGCGCCCTTCGCCACGGCCGCGAGCTCGCGCTCCCGCCCGAGCGACGCCAGCGCGGTCACGGCGGCAGAAGCGACCGCGGCGTCGTGCTTGGAGGCCTGCTCGACCAGCTGCGCTACCGCGTGGTCGCGCACCATGCCTTCGGATTCGTTGCGGGCGATGTCGGCCAGCACCGCCGGATCGGCGATGCGCGCCACCGCGGCGCGGCGCACGCGCGCGTCGGCATCGTCCTTGGCAAAGGCGCCGAGGGCCGCGACGTCGTCGGCGTCGGTCGCGTGGACCGCTTCGATTCGGATGTTGGGGTCGGGGTGCGTGGACTTGGATTGGGGGCGGAGCTTATCGAGAATTCCCATTGTGGTTCAGACTCCGGCGACTCCTGTGAGTCGGGCCGGCGCCTTCCTTCCTGCGGTTACTTCAGGCGAGCCCTGGCTACACCTGAAACGTGGGTGTGTCTGAGACGTGGATGCTCGGACAAGAGAGGCATTATGCCCCCCGGGGGCTATCTGGCGCAAACCTTGTCCACTTACCGGCCACCGAGACACAGAGGCACAGAGAAGACCAATTTTTCTTACTGCCCTCTGGCAATTCTGCGAAGCCACGGCAACTCTTGTCCTTTCCGCCACCGGCGATTCTCAAAGGCCGCTGAGAACGTTTCTCGATGGCTTTGTGTCTGTGGCCCGTGCGTGACAGTTGCAAAAATCAATCTACTAATCTACATTAATAGATGTGAAAGAGGCGTCCGCACTGTATCGGCTGCTGGGGGACGAGGCCCGGCTGCGGTTACTGCGCGTGCTCGAACAGGACCGCTTCAACGTCAAGGAGCTGACCGGCATTCTCGGCCTCGCCCAGTCCGGCGTGTCGAGGCACCTTGGCCTGCTGAAGGAGGCGGACCTGGTCGTCGAAGAGCGCGACGGCGCGTACTCTTTCTATCGCCTGTCACCGGACATTCGCGGCAGCAGCAAGGGGCCGCTGTGGCCGCTGCTGCAGGCGCAGTTCAAGGCGGCCGCCGCCTCGGCCCTCGTCAAGGCAGACGAAGCGCGGCTGCAGGAAGTGCTGCGGCTGCGGCGCGAGAACTTCGAGCACGTCGGTCCCGATGCCCGCGACGGGCGTCAGCTGGTGCCGGGGCGCAGTTGGGCGGCGTGGTCGCGCGCGCTGGGTATGTTGCTGCCGCCGCTCGAGGTCGCGGACCTGGGGTGCGGCGAAGGCTACCTGACGGTGGAAACCGCGCGCTGGGCGCGGCACGTCACCGCCGTGGATCGCTCGCCGGGCGTGCTCGCGCGCGCCAAGGCGCTCGCGTCACGCAAGCGCTTGTCAAACATCACGTGGAAGAAGGGCGAGCTCGAACAGCTCCCCATCGACGATCGCGCCATCGACGTGGCGTTGCTGTCGCAGGCGCTGCATCACGCCGGCGATCCGGCCGGCG
>JANOZI010000880.1:0-2256 GCA_031429375.1 Acidobacteriota bacterium
CGTATAATCAGGAAATGGACGTCGTCCGAACCCCTTCCACGGGCTGGATCGAAGTCGTCGTCGGCAGCATGTTCAGCGGCAAGAGCGAGGAGCTGATCCGCCGCCTGCGCCGCGCGCAGATCGCCCGCCAGCGCGTGCAGATCTTCAAGCCCTCGGTCGACACCCGCTACTCCGGCGACCACATCGTCTCCCACAGCGAGCTGCGCATTCCCGCCGACACCGCAAAAACCGCGGCCGAGCTGTTGGCGAAGGTGCGGCCCGACACGGAAGTGGTGGGCATCGACGAAGGCCAGTTCTTCGACGCGGAGCTGCCCAACGTGGCCGCCGAGCTGGCCGCGCGCGGGGTGCGCGTGGTCGTCGCCGGCCTCGACCAGGATTACCTCGGCAAGCCGTTCGAACCGATGCCGCAGCTGCTGGCCATCGCGGAGTTCATCACCAAGACGCGGGCGATCTGCATGGTGTGCGGCAACCCCGCCAATCATACGCAGCGCCTGGTGCACAGCACCGACCGCGTGCTGCTGGGCGCGCAGGGCACCTACGAGGCGCGCTGCCGTCACTGTTTCGATCCGACGCTGTCGAGAGAAGACGAGACGAAGGCCGCGGAAAACGAGCGGCGCGCTGCCGCGGCAAGTGCGGTGACCAAGGGCGACGCGCGATGAGCGTCGAGGAGCTGGCCGGAGCCTTGCGGCAGGCGCTGATTGCGCTCGGCCTGCTCTTCATCATCGTCGATGCCCGCGTCGGGTGGCAGATCGTCAGCTGGTGGCGCCGGCGGCGCGAGGCCGTGGTCTCCTGGCCGGGGCCGAAGCCGCCGTTCTACGCCATCAACCTCGCGATCGGCGTGATGCTGGGCGTGCTGCTGTTCATCACCGCCTTCGTGGTGCCGCGGCCGGCGACCTCGGTGTTCGGCGTCGCGATGATGTTTCTCTATTACGGCTACCTGTTGCCGCTCTCGACCCGCATTCGCCGCGGCCTCTATCAGGACGGCATCTGGACCGACAGCGGCTTCATGCCGTACGTGGACATTGGCGGGCTGACGTGGAAGGGCACCGACACGCTGGTGCTGGCGTCGCGCCACAAGATCGTGGGGCGGCGGCTGGCGGTGCCGGGCCCGCACCTCGGCGAAGTGCGTCACGTGCTCAGGGAGAAAATCGGCAGCCACGCGATCGAGTTCGACGCCGGACCCGGGCTGCACCTCGGGACTCGGGACACGAGGGAGTCTGCTTGAAAGTTGAAAGTTGAAAGTTAGAAGTTGAAAGTTGAAAGTCTTGAATGGGCCTACTGATTCTCAGAGGGTGGCCGATAGTTAGGAGACCTGTAATGGCTGCGCGTCCAACCTGGAAGGGTTACATCAAGGTCAGTCTCGTGACCATCCCAGTGCGGGTCTATCCCGCTACCGAGTCGAGTGCGACGATTTCGTTCAACCAGCTTCACGCGGCCTGCCAGACCAAGATCCAGCAGAAGAAGTGGTGTCCGAAGTGCGAAATCGAGCTAACCCAGGCGGATATCGTGAAGGGCTATGAATTCGAAAAGGGCCGGTGGGTGGTCGTCGACGAAGAAGACATCGCCAAGGTCAAGACCGAGTCGACGAAGATCATCGACCTGATGCAGTTTACCGACGAGACCTCGATCGATCCGATGTATGTCGACAAGACCTACTACCTCGCGCCTGAAGGCGCGATGGCCGCCGACGCCTATGCGGTGATGCGCGAAGGCATGAAGGGCAAGGCCGGCATCGGCAAGGTCGCCATTCACGGCCGCGAGTACCTGGTGGCGGTCAAGCCGCACAAACAGGGCATGGTGATGTACACGCTGCACCACGCCGCCGAGATCCGCACCATCGATCAAATCGACGAGTTGCGCGAGGTGCGCGCCAAGGTCAACCCCGCCGAGATGAAGCTGGCCAAGGCGGTGATCGAAAGCATCGAAGGCGAGCTCAACCTCTCGGACTACAAGGACGATTACCAGGAAGGCCTGCGCCGGATCATCGACGCGAAGATCGCGGGCGAAGAGATCGTCGCGCAGGAGGAAGTCGCCACGCCCAAGGTGGTGGACCTGATGGAAGCACTACGCAGGAGCCTCGACCAGGTCAGCTCCGGCAAGAAGAAGCCGGCGAAAGCGGACGCGGAGGCGGTGGCGAAAAAGGTCACGAACATCAAGTCCGCTGCGAAGCACGCCGCCAAGAAACGCAAAGCGTCGTAAGTCGAATGAAAAGGGCCGCCTGAGGGCGGCCTTTTTTGTGCATCCGCTGCGGCTACA
>JANOZI010000881.1:0-2448 GCA_031429375.1 Acidobacteriota bacterium
GGGGCGTATGGACGCTGCCGATGTCGCGCCAACCGCGCGCGACATCTTGGACCGCGAAGACCGCGGCCCACAAGCGTCCACACGCGTTAACAATGGAGCTTGACTTGGGGCCCAACATAGAAGACACGGAGACACGGAGACTGGGGTTCGCCGGAGTCAGCCTTCGAGTCCGATTCCTATCGAAGGCTGACTCTGGTTCCAATGAAACAGCCGGACAAAATGAGTTCCGCTTGCATCTGATAGGAACTCATTTTTCCGGCTGTTTCATTGGACCTGCGTCGCAACGCGACGCCGGCGAACCCGCATCTTGCGGTCTCTCTGTGCGCTGTTTTGTCTCTGACTGTTTGACTCTGTGTCTCGGTGGCAAAGTCGTTTGTCATGCTTCGACAAATCGTTTCAAGCGGTTGAGGGCCTCGTCCCACTGGCCAGACACCTGATCGAGAAAGCGGCGGGCTTCATCCAGCCGTTGGGCCTCGACCTGCCAAATTCGCTCGCGGCCCTGGCGCGCGCTGCTGACCAGCCCGGCGTCATCGAGGACCTGGAGGTGCTTGGTGATCGCCTGCCGGCTCACGGCCGATCCGGCGGCCAGCTGCGCAATCGACAGCGGCCCGGTCGAACCAAGCCGCAAGACCAGCGCCAGCCGCGTGCGATCGCCCAGCGCGGCGAACAGCGGCGCGGCGTGCGTCAGGCCGGCGCGCCTGACGGCCCGGCGCGGCTTGCCCGTCACTTGGCAACGCCCGCCTTGCCCGTGACGTGGCGGTCGACGTTCGTGATCTGCGCCGCCCAACCGCCTTCGTTCATGCGGAACGCCAGGTCGCGCCGTTCGGCGGGCAACCGGTCGAACCCCGATTCAACGACGGTCAGCCGCGTGCCGTCGGCGGCATCATCCAGCCGGAATTCGACGAGGGTCGTCGGCTCCTGCGAGTAGTCCACGCCAGGCTCGATCGCATAGGGATGCCAGCGGTACGCGAACACCCGCTCCGGCTCGACCCGTTCGATCTGCATCGTGAGCGTGAAGTGCTCGTAGCCCGGTGTCGTGATGGGGCCGGAGACTTGCGCGCCGGGGACGAACGCGCCCGTGACCCGTGCGCCGAACCAGGCGCCGAAATCTTCCGCGGTGGTGAGGGCGCGCCACACCTGCGATCGGGGCGCGCGGATCACGGTGGTCTTCTCGATGCGGTCTGAGCTCATCTGCAACCTCTTGGTTGCACTTTACCGCGGCCGCGATTTAAACGCAACCCGTGGGTTGCATGTCGCAGGGCGCAACCCGGTTGCATATCGTAGGGCACCCCTTTAGGGGTGCCTAGCGGATCCGCCAGCCGTTGACCGGCCCGGCGTGGAAGAACGCCGCCGGCGTCACCACGCCGTCCTTCTTGAATACCATGCCGTCCTTCATCACGAACTGCACGTTCTTCAAGGCGTTCAGGTCGTCGAGCGGGTTGCCGGGCAGCGCGATCAGGTCGGCGAAAAACCCCGCCTTGATCGGGCCACGCGTCGTCTCGGTCTCGCTGATCTTGTAGCCGGTGATCGTCATCGCGCGCAGCGTGTCGGCATTCGGAATGCCCGCGTCGATCCACGGCTTGATGAACTCGAGGCACAGCTCGCCGCGGGTCTTGCCGGGGACCCAGTAGTCGGCATCGGTAGAAAACGTCATCAACACCTTGTTGGCGAACGCATTCTTCAATCCGGCGACCGTGCGCTCGTAGGCCTGCGCCGACACCGGATGGCCCTCGAGGCCCGGCGGCGTTTCGGTGCCGGCGCGAAAGATGCCCTTCTGCGCCATCAGCTTGTGGAACTCGTCGGTGAGCGCGCCCGAGTGGGCGATCGACCAGATGCCGGCCTCGATCGCATTCCGCGCGCCGTTTTGCGTCTGCACGTGCCCTTCGACCTTCATGCCAGACTTGGCCGCCTCGCGAATCACCAGCCGGATTTCATCCGCGGTGTAGCCGTACGGCTTGCAGTCCACGCAGATCTTGATCACCTTCGCGCCGAACAGCACGTTCTGGCGAATCGCCTTCACGATCTCATCCGGCGTATCCGCGTCGAGATATTCCGGATAGACGATGTTGTGATCCGTGACCATCTCCGGCGTCGGGAAGAACTGCCCGCCCATGCCGCCGATGATGATGCCGGAGTTGATGATGGTCGGCCCCGGGATCCAGCCCTGCTCGATCGCCTGCCGCAGCGCGGTGTCGGCATACAGGCCGTTGTTGCCCATGTCGCGCACGATCGTGAATCCCGACGCGAGCATCTGGATGCCGTTCGAGGCCGCCTGGATGGCACGCAGCGCCGTCGATTCCTGCACGTAGGTGTAGTAGTAAACGTTGTTCTCGGGCACCGGCTTGTAGGTGAGCGCCAGGTGGTTGTGCGCTTCGACGAGCCCGGGCATCACGGTCATCGCCGACAGATCGATCACCTGCGCGCCGGCCGGAATCGCCACGTTCGGCC
>JANOZI010000882.1:0-3765 GCA_031429375.1 Acidobacteriota bacterium
TCGGATCGCGCGCGGCCGCGCATCGACTACGGCACTGCGTCCGGTGATCCGGTTGGCGATCGCGCGACCGTGTGGGCCCATGTCGATCGCCCTGCACGGATGACGGTCGAGTACGCCACGTCGGATTCGTTCACCAACTCCCTGCGTATTCGCGGCGCGATCGCGACTCCGGAATCGGGCCTCACTGCCCGTATCGCCCTGGAAGACCTGGCGCCCGGCCAGGACATCTTCTACCGCGTGCGCTTCGAAGACCCGGATGATCCGCGCATCCTGAGCGCGCCTGAAACCGGCCGCTTCAGAACGGCGCCCGCCGCCGGCCGGCCGGTGCGCATCGCCTGGTCGGCCGACACCTGCGGCCAGGGCTGGGGCATCGACACCGCTCGCGGCGGCATGCGGTTGTTCGAGACCATTCGCGCCGCCGCGCCCGATCTGTTCCTCAACGTCGGCGACACGATCTACGCCGATCAGCCGCTGCAGGAAACGGTGAAGCTCGACGATGGCAGCGTGTGGCGGAACGTGATGACCCCGGCCAAGAGCAAGGTGGCCGAGACGCTCGACGAGTTCCGCGGCAACCATCTCTATAACCGTCTCGACGAACATTACCGGCGCTTGGCCGCCGAAGTCGGGCAAGTGACGATGTGGGACGACCACGAAGTCCGCGACAACTGGTATCCGGCGCAGGTGCTGGGCGCCCAGGCGCCGCACCAGGAAAAACGCGTCGCGGTGCTGGCCGGGCGCGCGCGCCAGGCGTTTCTCGAGCACTACCCCATCGCCTTCGAGAGCCGCGCGGCGGCGCGCATCAATCGCACCATCCCGTTTGGCCCGCTCGTCGAGATTTTCGCGCTCGACATGCGCAGCCACCGCGGCCCGAATTCGGCGAACACGCAACCGGTGCAGAATGCGGCGACCGCATTCATGGGCGCGGCGCAGGTGACCTGGCTCGCCGACGCAATGGCGCGCTCGACGGCGACGTGGAAGATCGTGGCGGCCGACATGCCGCTGGGACTGGTGGTCGGCCATCACCCCGGCTTTCACGAAGCGGTCGCCAACGGCGACGGCGGCGCGCCGCTGGGCCGCGAGCTCGAGATCGCCGGCCTGCTCAAATCGCTCAAGCAGCGCCGCGTCCGCAACGTGGTGTGGGTCACCGCCGACGTGCATTACTGCGCCGCGCATCATTACGATCCGGCCCGTGCGAAAACGCCGGACTTCGATCCGTTCTGGGAGTTCGTGGCCGGGCCCGCGCACAGCGGCACCTTCGCGCCCGCGCCGCTCGACGCCACGTTCGGGCCCGAGCAGCGCTTCTGCGGCGTGCCGCGCGACCTGCCGCCGAACCGCCCGCCGAGCGAGGGCCTGCAGTTTTTCGGGCTGCTCGAGGCCGACCCTCGCACCCGCGTGTTGACCACGTCGCTCGTCAATGCCAGGGGACAGCGGGTGTTCACCATCGACCTGCCGCCCGCGGATATTTGAGACACCATGCGCCCGCAACTACTCGGCATTCCGTACGACGCCAGCTCGTCGTTCCTCCGTGGCTCCGCCGAGGCGCCGCGTCACGTCCGCGCGGCCCTGTGGTCGCCGGCCGGCAACAGCTTCACTGAAACCGGCGTGGATCTGCAGGGCCTGGCCGACGGCGGCGACCTCGCGCTGTCGGACACGCCGGAGCAGGCGCGCTCGCAGATCGAGATTGGCATCGGCCTCGTGCTGGCGAACGGCTTTCACCCGATTTCGCTCGGCGGTGACCATTCGATCACCTATCCGATCCTGCGGGCGATCGAGACCAAGTACTCGTCATTGACCATCCTGCACATCGACGCGCACGGCGATCTGTACGACGAGTTCGACGGCGATCGCTATTCACACGCCTGTCCGTTCGCCCGCATCATGGAAGAGCGTCTTGCGGCGCGCCTGGTCCAGGTCGGCATCCGGACGCTGACGCCGGAGCAGCGCGATCAGATCGCGCGATTCGACGTCAACTGCATCGAGATGCGCCACTTCGCCGACGGCGTGCGGCCGCTCGTCGAAGGGCCGGTCTACGTGTCGATCGATCTCGACGGCCTCGACCCCGCGTTCGCCCCCGGCGTCTCGCATCGTGAGCCGGGCGGGCTGTCGGTGCGTGACGTCGTCACGATGATTCAGGAATTGTCGGGCCCGGTCGTCGGCGCCGACATCGTGGAATACAACCCCGGCCAGGACCTCGGCGGTATTACCGCGCCGGTCGCCGCGAAGATCGTGCGGGAGATAGCGGGCTTGATGATCTCGACCCGCGACGCATGAACCCACGGCAATGGCGGTCACCGGCCCTCGCCTCTGGCAACAACGGCAGCCGGCCCCGCTACGCGACGAGAGGTTGCTTTGAGCAAAAAGCGTTGGGCCCAGCTCATGAAGCGCCACGTAAGCTCACCGCTTTTTCTCAAAGCAACTCTCGTCGCGTCAACGCGCCCTCCGGCTGCGAGTCCCAGTAACCGTGCGCGGGCGTGACGCGGAGAGGTGTCTCCCGGCGTGAGCGTTCGAGCGAGGCGATGACAAGTATCCTGTCGTCAAATCGACCGGAGCCTACGCAGGCGCCTTGCCGTCTTTGGCGCGTCCATCGCTGTGGCGCTTGATGCAGCGAGGAAGATTTGACCGCCGAGCGAGAGCGAACGCCGGGAGATGCCTCTCCGCGCTTGCCCGCTTATAGACAGGATGGGTAGCTCGCTGGCGGAGTACAGACCGGAATTAGCAGGCGTCGCCGAGTCGCCCATGGTCAAGATCGCCACGGCGGCCGAGAGCATGCCGGGGTCGATCAAGCTCTGTTACGGCGAATCCGACATGCCCACGCCCGCCTTCATCTGCGAGGCGGCCCATGACGCCGCGCTTGCCGGCCACACCTTCTACTCGCACACCGCCGGCTACACCGGGCTGCGCGACGCGATTGCGGCGAAGATCCACCAGCTTCACGGCGTCACCTATCGCCCGCCGGAGATCATGAGCACAGTCGGCGGCTCGATGGCGATCTACGCGGCCATCCGCGCCTTCGTCGGGCGAGGCGACAACGCCGTGATCGTCTCCCCCGCGTACGCGATCTTCTCGAATGGCGTGATCATGGCGGGCGGCGAGCCGCGGCCGGCGCCGCTCGCGCGCGAGGGCCGGCGCTTTCGGCTCGATCTCGATCGCATCAGCGCAGCCGTCGACCGCCACACGCGCATGTTGATCGTCAACAGCCCGTCAAATCCGACGGGATGGATGATTAGCGTCGACGAACAGCAGGCGCTCGCGGAGCTGGCCGAGCGCCACGACCTCGTCATCCTGTCGGACGAAGTCTACGAGCGTTTGATCTATGACGACAAACCTAAAGGTTTGTCGCCACCTGAAGTTTTGTCGCCACCTGTGGCGCCGTCGTTCGCGCGCGTGATCGACAACAAGGACCGGCTCGTCGTCGTCAACAGCTTCTCGAAGACCTACAACATGACCGGGTGGCGCCTGGGCTGGGCGCAAAGCAGCGAAGCGACGATCAAGACGATGTACACGGCGGTGGAGTTCATGACGTCGAACGCGACGGCAATGGTGCAGCAGGCGGGCATCGTCGCGCTCTGCGACGGCGAGCCTTACCTCGAGGAGCTGCGCGCGCACTATGCGCGCCGCCGTGAGCAGGTCATGGCAAGCTTGTCGCCGCTCCCCGGGGTGTCGCTGCCCGAGCCGCAGGGCGCCTTTTACGCGTTCCCGCGCATCGACGGCCTGACCTATTCGACCGCATTCGCGTTGCGGCTGCTCGAGCAGACCGGACTCGCG
>JANOZI010000883.1:0-4594 GCA_031429375.1 Acidobacteriota bacterium
CAGACGCCAGCAAACCCGCCGCAGGCATGAAGTCCGCACTCGCCTGAAGCGACAGCTTCACTTGCAACGGCGTCAGGCTCGACTGGCCATCCAACAACAACGCCGCCGCCCCGCTCACCACCGCCGCGGCCATGCTCGTGCCGCTCATCGAGAAGTAGTCGCGCCCGCCGGGGCCGTCGATCAGCCGAGCCGGATACTGCTGCATCAGCGACCCGCCCGCCGCCGCCGTCGACACGATCTTCGACCCGGGCGCCACCAGGTCCGGCTTGATGATGTGATCCACCATCGTCGGCCCCTTCGAGCTCCACGGCGCCACTTCGTCGTCGCTCGGATCGACCGTGCCCTGCGTGCGCACCGCGCCCACGGTGATCGCATACGGTGAAATGCCCGGCGAGGTGACGCTGCCGTAGACCTGCTTACCTTCGAATTCGCCGTAGTTGCCGGCCGACGCGACCACCACCAGGCCCGCGCGCACCGCCCGCTCCACCGCCAGGCAAATCGGGTCCACGCGATAGCTCTGCGTCGGCGCCGCGCCCAGCGACAGGTTGATCACGCGAATGGCGAATTCCTTGCGGTACTTGATGGCAAAGTCGATCGCCGCAATCACGTCGCTCGCCTGGCCGCTACCATCCGCGCCGAGCACTTTCAGGTTGATCAAGTGCGCCGCCGGCGCCATCCCCGAAGCCGCCCCCTCGGCGGCGTTGTTGAAGCCGCGCGCCGCGATGATGCCGGCGATGTGCGTGCCGTGCCCGTACCGATCCTGGCCGGTGCCGCGCTCGTCGGTGAAGTCCACGTTGGCGACCACGCGCCCCTTGAGCGCCGGATGATTGGCGATGCCGCTGTCGATGATCGCCACGCCGACGCCGCGGCCGTCCACGCGGCCAAGCGACGCCACCTGGCCGGCCCACGCCGCTTCCGCTCCGGTCGTGCTCGTCGTCACGGCCATGTGCGAGTGCACGATCGAATCGCCCGAGACCGAGCCGGCTTCCTCGTCTTTCGCCAGCGAATCAAACGCGGCGCGCGACGCCGTGAACACCGCACCCGAGCTCAGCACCTTCTTCACGACCAGGCCGTGGCGACGCGCCAGGCGGTCAAGGTGGTCCGGCGTGCCGGAGACGATGACGTCAACCGGGGCGCTGGAGCCTGAATCGAAATGTTTGGCGAGATCCGACGAGAGCTGGGCGCGTCCGGACCCCGCTTCGGCGGCCGCGGACAGCGAAAGCAGCAGCGCCGCCGCCAACAAAGCCGCGGTGACGGAGTATGTCGCTCGACGCGCGAGCCGGTGGCCGCGTCGGCGATTAATCAGCTGCAGATTCACAATCACAGGACCCCCAAAAACTAAAGTGCGTAGATGCATACGGTGCCTAAGTAAGTAACGTGCTAATTCGTGAGGCGCAGTTCGTCGACGGAATCCATCAAGACGCGCTGTGAGCCGCCCAGCGTCCGAATCGTGCGCAACCGCCCGTCGCGAATCCGGTAATAGATCGTGCGGCGCGACACTCCGAGGACCTCAGCGGCCTGTTCGATGCTGACGCTGCGGCCGACCTGCGGCTGGAACCGATACTCAGTAGTTGAGAGAGTTTGGACATCCATTCGAAGCGTTCCTCCGCACATGCCTATCGCACGGGCGGTGCCAGAAGCGCATCCGTTTTGGACGTTTCCTCTAAGTGATTGCATTCACAGGGTTTGGTGGTTTACGATGCGGCCTGCCCTCCCCGCAGAAATTGGCGGTCGGCGGCCAGTCAATGGCCGCCGTCTAAAGGCTGAGGTATCGAGGCGGAGCGCTTTTGCACGAACTGCCGGGAAATACCCCCCGGCGTGCACGAATGGAATCGGCCAATACATTGGCCCACTGGACAAGATGTGAACCGACAAACGCGGCTATTGCTGAGCGTTCTGGTGTTGAGTGCCGTTGGCTTCGCGGGCTGGCGTGCGTGCTCCAGCGCACAGGAACGGGCGGGAAGCGGGAGTGAAACCGAAATTGTCGTCGGCGCGGTCAACTCGCGCGGCGGGAAGATGACCTCCACGCTCCGAAGCGAACCGCGCTCGTTCAACCGCGTGGTGATGCAGGGCGTACCGACCGACATCTATTCCATCCTCACGCAGGGCAAGCTGGTGCGGGTCAACCGCGCCACGCAAGAGCTGGAGCCCTCGCTGGCCGAGAAATGGACGGCCTCGGCCGACCAGCTGACGTACACGCTGACACTACGTGACGGGGTGACCTGGTCCGATGGCCAGCCGTTCACTTCGGCCGACGTCCTCTTTACCTTCCAGGCGATTTACGACCCGAAGACCGAAAGTGTCTTGGCCAGCTCACTGCTGGTCAACGGCGCCCCGCTCCAGGTGACGGCCCCCGACACGCATACGGTGGTCGTCAAGTACCCGGCGCCGTTTGGTCCCGGGCTGCGGCTTCTCGACAATGTGATCCTGGTGCCGAAGCACAAGCTGCAGCCGGCGCTCGATGCCGGAAAGTTCGGCCAGGCCTGGGGTGCCGGCGCGCCGATGACCGACCTGGTGTCGATCGGCCCCTTCATGCTGACCCGCTACGAGTCGGGACAGCGGCTGGTCTTCGATCGCAATCCGCGATACTGGAAGAAGGACGCGGCCGGCCAGCCCCTGCCGTATCTCGATCAGATCATCCTGGAGATTGTGCCCGATCAGAATGCCGAGCTGGTGCGGCTGCAGTCCGGCCAGATCGACATGCCGCAGCAGTCGGTGCGGCCCGAAGACGTCGCCACGCTCCGCCCGCTGGTCGACCAAAGGAAACTCCAGATGCTCGAGCTCGGCGTGGGCACCGATCCGGACGTCTTCTTCTTCAACCTGCGTCCGGCGAAGTGGGCGAAGGATCCGCGCGGGTCCTGGCTCATGCGTAAGGAGTTCCGGCAGGCGATCTCGCACGCCATCGATCGAGAGGGGTTCGCCAACAACGTGTTCCTCGGCGCCGGCGTGCCGATCTGGGGACCCGTCACGCCCGGTAACAAACATTGGTTCTCGCCCAACGTGCCGCGCTACCCGTTCTCGCTCGAGCGCGCCAGGGCGCTGCTGGCCGGGCTGGGCCTCGCCAATCGCGACGCCGACGAATGGCTCGAAGACGAGAAGGGCACGGAAGTCCGCTTCAGCGTGCTGACCTACCGCGGCAACACCTCGCTCGAACGCTCGGCCGCGGTGCTGCGCGACGACCTCAAGCCGCTCGGCATTGCCGTCGACGTGTCGGTGATCGAACAGGGCGCGCTCATCGAGCGCATGGTCAAGGGCGACTTCGACGCGATCTTCTTCGTCTACTTCGCCAGCGCCCTCGAGCCTGCGATGTCGCTCGATTTCTGGCTGAGCTCGGGCTCCGCCCACATCTGGAACATCGGGCAAAAAACGCCGGCGACCGATTGGGAGCGGGCGATCGATCAGCTGATGCTGAAGCAGGCCGCCACGCTGGACGCCGCGGAACAGAAACGGATCTTCGACGAGGTCCAGACGATCTTCGCGGAGCACCTGCCGGCGCTGTATTTTGTGGCGCCGCGCCTCTACATGGGCGTCAGCACGCGCGTCGGCGACTTGAACCCGTCGATCCTGCGCCCGCAGCTGCTGTGGGACGCCGAGCACATCACCGTGCGGCAAGCCGCGCCGCGGTAGATCGCGGCATGGGGCGATTCCTGCTGCGGCGGCTCGGGTTCGCTGTCCTGCTGGTCTTCGTCGTTTCGTCGTCCGCCCTCCTGCTGACACAGCTGGCGCCCGGGGACATCACCTCTGAGACCGCGCTGGGGATGGACGCGGCAACCCGCGCGCGGCTGCGCGCCGAGCTTGGCCTCGACCGGCCGATCGCGGTCCAGTATGTGTCGTGGTTGAGCGGCGTCGCGCAGCTGGACTTCGGCCGCTCGTTGTTGTACTCGCGGCCCGTCAACACGCTGCTCCGCGAGCGCGCCCTCAACACCGCCGTCCTGGCCAGTGCCGCCATCGTGGTCGCCACGGTGATCGGCCTGCCACTCGGCGTCTATTCAGGCAGCCGGCGGCGCGGCATGGGCCGGGCGATCGTCCGGGCGATCTCGATCGCCGGCCTCTCGGTGCCGCCGCTGGTCGGCTCGATTGCCCTCGTCTTTCTCGCCGCCCGCACCGGCTGGTTCCCCGTAGGCGGCATGAACTCGGCTGCGAGCCTCGACCTCGCATGGGGCCCCTGGCTGGCCGACCTCGGCAGCCACATGCCGATCCCCGTCATGGCGCTGGCGTTGCCGCTGGCGGCGTCGCTCGAGCGCCTGCAGTCACAAGCGATTGCGGGGGCCAATCGCGAGCCCTTCGTCGCGGCGAGCCGGGCCCGCGGCCTCACCGAACGCGGCGCCCTCGTCCGCCACGCATGGCCGGCGTCATTACGCCCGCTGCTGGGTCTGTACGGGGTGATGATCGGCAGCCTCTTCAGCGGATCGTTCGTCGTCGAAGTGGTGACCTCGTGGCCCGGATTGGGCCGCCTGATGTACGACGCGCTCCGCGCCCGGGACCTCTATCTCGTGGCCGGTTGCGCGGCCACCGGCGCGGTCTTTCTCGCCGCCGGCACGCTGATCGCGGACGTGCTGCTGGCGATCGCCGATCCGCGCGTGCGCGAGGGCCG
>JANOZI010000884.1:0-2561 GCA_031429375.1 Acidobacteriota bacterium
GGATTTCGCGCTCGTCTCGGTTCGCGCTCTGGTAGGGGCATTCGATGTGGACTGTGTCTCGCCACTCGCCTTTGACGAAGGTGCCGACCGGGATCCAGGGGTTCGACGTGATCACCGACGGCGGCCTGCCTGGCGGACGCACCACGCTCGTGATGGGCGGACCGGGATGCGGCAAGACCGTGTTCGCGCTCCAGTCGCTGGTCAATGCCGCGCACCACAGTAACGAGTCGAGCATTTTCGTCGCCTTCGAGGAAAGCACGCAACAAATCGTCGCCAACGCCGCGACATTCGGATGGGATCTTCCTGCGCTCGCCAAGAAGAAGCTCTTCTTTCTCGATGCGCGCCTGTCCCCTGAAGTCGTGAAGTCCGGGGAGTTCGACCTGATTGGGATGCTCGCCCTCCTGAAGGCCAAGGCCAAGGAAATCCACGCCGCGCGCATCGTGTTCGACGGCATCGACGTGCTGCTCGGCCTGCTCGACGATGCCACCGCAGAGCGCCGGGAACTCTATCGCATCCGGGACTGGCTGATCGAAACCGGATTGACCGGGATGATCACACAAAAATGCGGCGGCGACGACGCCGATCACCGCTACGAGTTCCTGCAGTTCATGGTCGACTGCGTCGTCGTGCTCCGGCACCAGGTGGTTGACGGCTCGGCGTTTCGCACTCTCAGGGTCATGAAGTACCGCGGCTCGGGCTTCTCGGGTGACGAGTTTCCGATCTCGCTCAACAACGACGGCATGCAGTTGACCAATCGCGGTCCCAGAGAGCTGAAGTACGCCGTCACCAACGAACGCGTCTCGTCGGGGCTGCCCCGGCTCGACCACATGCTGAATGGCGGGTATTACCGCGGCAGCAATGTCCTGATCTCGGGCGCGCCGGGCACCGCCAAGTCGACGCTGTCCGGACTCTTTGCGGCGGCGGCCTGCGGGCGCGGCGAGCGCACCCTCTATGTGAGCTTCGATGAAGGCGCGTCCCAAATCGTCCGGAATCTCCAGTCGGTGGATATCCACCTCGCCCCACACTTGAAATCGGGCCTGCTGAAGATGTATTCGACGCGCACGCGGGGACCCAATGTCGAAGACCAGTTCGGGGCGCTGCGGGCAAGGGTGCGTGACCACCGCCCGCGCTGCCTGGTGGTCGATCCACTCTCGGCCCTGTCGGCCAAGCTGTCGCACCTGGCGTCAGCCGATGCGGCCCAGCAATTTCTCGACTTTCTCAAGGCCGAAGGCATCACCGTTGTGAACACGTCGCTGATGAACGGCATCAGTACAGACGAGGCGACCGCCACCGGCATCTCGACCATCGCCGACACCTGGATCCACTTGTCCTACGTCGTACAGGACGGCGAGCGAAACCGCGCCCTGACCATCGTCAAGTCGCGCGGTACCGGCCATTCCAACCAGGTGCGGGAGCTCACGCTGTCGAACCACGGCGTCACCCTGACCGACGTCTTCGTCGCCCAGGGCAGGGTGCTGATGGGCGTCGCCCGCTGGGAGTGGAACAGGAGCAACTGGCATGTGCGACACGCGCGAAGGTCGCGGCCGACCTCAAGCGGCTCCAGTTGCAGTTCGCGCAGGCGGAAGCCGCAACGCGACTGCAAGTCGTGCAAACGGAAATGGAGGCTCGAAGCGCCGAGATCACGGCGCTGGCCGACGCCACCGGGTCGGCGTCGAAGCTGTTGAAGACCGACCGCGCCGTGTTGCGCCGAATGCGGCACGCCGATGACGACGTGGAGATCGCAACGCGAACGGGCTCGGCCAAGAATGGCCGCGGCAGGAAGATCGCCAAAGGGGCGTTATAGCGTGGCAAAGCGCCACCTCAAGGCGGCCACGCTCCGCTTGCGTCTGTACGTCTCGGGCCATGCGCCAAACTCGGAGCGCGCGATCGCCAATTGCCGCGCGATTTGCGCGGAGCATTTTGCCTCGACGCATGAACTCGAAATCGTCGATCTGCTCGAGCATCCGAAACGCGGGCTCGCCGACGGCATCATCGTCACCCCCACCCTCCTGAGGCTGCTGCCCTTGCCGCTGCAACGAGTGGTGGGCAGCCTCAGCGATACCAACCAAGTCCTCCTGGCCCTGTCGAGCCGATGAACGCCAGCGAGGAACAGAACGCGCGGGAGCTCTCACAACGGCTGGCCGAGGCCGAAGCGACCATCCAGGCGCTGCTCTCCGGACAGATCGATGCCGTGGTCGATCCGACCAACGGCACGCCGGTGCTGCTCGCGAAAGCGCAACAGGCGCTGAAGGAGAGCGAGGAACGCTTTCGGGAACAGGCCGCGCTCCTGGACATTGCCCATGATGCGATCTACGTGAGGAATCTGGACGGCCACATCACCTATTGGAACAAGGGAGCGGAACGCATCTACGGCTGGACGGCGGCGGAGGCCATTGGACGCCGAGCCGCCGAGTTGCTGTGCAAGGAGCCATCCGAATTCCTGGCAGCAGAGGCCGCCGTGCTCCTCAACGGCGCGTGGCAGGGGGAGATGGCCAGGCGGACCCGCACCGACCGGGACATCATCGCGGCGGTGCGCTGGACCCTCGTGCTCGACGCGCAGG
>JANOZI010000885.1:0-4818 GCA_031429375.1 Acidobacteriota bacterium
GCATGCCGAGACCAACGCCGCTGAGCGTGATGGTCCCCTCTTCGTCCGGGCCCCGATGGTGCAGCATACGCACCATCTGCTGCAGTTCGCCGTCGGTGACGGGGCGACTCAGATCACGATCGACAATGCCAACGATGCCGCACATAGATCAGGCTTGCTTGTCCGCCACAGCCTCGGCGGAGGCGGAGGGCCTGGGGCTTGGGATCTGGCCATCGCGCCGATCGCGTACGACTTTCGCCGGGATGCCGGTCGCGATCGCGAATTCGGGGATCTCGCCGACCACTACGGCGCCGGCGCCGATGATGGCGTCGCGGCCGATGGTCGACCCGTCGGTGACCACGACATGCGCGCCCAGCCAGGCGCCGTCGCCCACGTCGATACCGCGCGCGGTACGGCCCTGCTGCAACACCGGGATGTCGGTGCGGTCGTACAAGTGATCGCCGCCCACCAGGTAGGTGTAGGCGGCCATCAGGATGTCCTTGCCGACGCGCACGCGTGACGCCGAGAAGATCTCGCAGTTGAAGCCGATGTTGGCGCGATCCTCGATGATGATGTCGCCGTTCTTGCAGCTGAGGATGGTGTTGCGGCCCACGAACACGCCGTTACCGATCAACAGGCCCGCGTTGTCGGTGCCCTTCGCATCCAGGCAGCACAGGTCGTCGATCACGACGTTGTCGCCGATGTGAATCTTGTGAGGATGGCGCAGCGACACGTTGACGCCGAAGACGACATTGCGGCCGACCGATCCCAGCAACAGCGGGTACATCTTCGAGCGCAGGAACAAACCGAGCGCGCCCGGCGCCTGGCTTGCCACCATCACGACCAGCTCGTAGATGATGAGCGCCCACAGGCCCGGCCGGCCGATGAACAGCTCGCGGTACTTATCGCCCTTCGATCGCTTCTCGTTGAACAGCTCGTCCTGGATGACAGTGATCCGCGGATCGTGCTCGCGCTCCGCCTTCGCGCTTCGCGCTTCCGCCTCCGCGCCCGGCGCTACGGCGGACGGGTCGGCGGACAAGGGCGGTCGCTCGCTCATCAGCGGCCAACCGCGGCGAGATCGGTGGTCTCGCGCACCTCGCGAATCACGTAAGTCGCCTTGTTCTGCGATTCGTAGTAGGTCCGCGCCATCACCTCGGCGAGCAGGCCGAAGGTCAGCAATTGCACGCCAATGAACACCAGCATCACGCCGAGCAGCAACAGCGGCCGGTCGGCGATGCCCTGGTGCAGGAACAAGCGAACGTAGCCGAGCCAGCCGGTGATCAAGACGCCCAGGCCGCCGGCGATGAGGCCGAGCAGGCCGAAGATCTGCAGCGGCCGCGTCGAGTAGCTGAGCAGGAACTTGACCGTGGCGAGGTCGAGCACCACGCGGATGGTCCGCGACAAGCCGTACTTCGTCGCGCCCGCGCGCCGGGGCCGATGATTCACCACCAGCTCGGCGATGCTGACGCCGATCTGGCTGGCGATCGCCGGCAGGAACCGGTGCATCTCGCCGTACAGCCGCAGCGGCTTCACCACCTCGGCGCGAAAGACCTTCAGCGAGCAGCCGTAATCGTGCAGGGGCACGCCGGTCGCCCACGAGATCAGCTTGTTGGCGAGCACCGACGGCACGCGGCGGGTCACCAGCGTATCTTTGCGATCTTTCCGCCAGCCGCAGACGATGTCGTGGCCGCGCTCGATCAGATCGACCATCGCGGGAATGTCGCGCGGATCGTTCTGCAGATCGCCGTCGGAGGTCACCACCAGCCGCCCGCGCGCGTGGGCAAAGCCGGCCGCGAAGGCCGCGGTCTGACCGAAGTTGCGGCGGAAGCGGATCACCCGCAGCCGCGGGTCGCGCGCCTGCAGCGCCGCGAGCTGCTCGAACGAATCATCCGTACTGCCATCGTCGATGATCAGCAGCTCGTAGCTCCGCCCGAACTGACCCAGCGTTTGCGTCAGCTCCTCATAGAGCGCCTTGAGGTTGGGCGATTCGTTGTGAACGGGGATGACGATCGACAGCTCGGGTGTCATCTAACGGTGTGTCAGTCCGATGCCGCGAGATTCGTAACAGGCAACTGGAGCATTATATATGCAGCCGGTGCCCACCTTCGATTTCCTTTCGCGTGTGATGGGCGCCTTGGCAGCCCTGCTCGGGGCCGCCACCGCGTGGCACTACACGTCGGCGGGGCTGGCGCTGAGCCATTACGACGCCAAGGCGCACCTCGTGGTGGCGCGACGCATCTTCGACAGCATCACGCCGAACTGGGAACAGATCGGCGCGGTCTGGCTGCCGCTGCCTCACGCGCTGAATGCGCTGCCGGTGCAGATCGATTTCATGTACCGGACCGGCGCGTCGGCCATTGCGATCTCCGTCGTCTCTTTTGCGGTGACCGCCGCGTGCCTGTCGGCGCTGGTGCTGCGCCTGACTGGATCCGGCGCCGGGGCGGTCCTGGCGGCCGCGCTCTTTGCCATCAACGCGAACGTGCTGTACCTGCAGAGCACGCCGATGACCGAGCCGCTGCTGTTTGCGTTGAGCGCGATGATGGTCCTGCAGCTCACTGAATGGGCGCTGTCGGATCGCGTGCCGGTGCCACGGGCCGCGGGCTGGACGATGGTGGCGGCGATGCTGACGCGGTACGAAGCGTGGCCGATCGTCGGCACGGCGATGGTGCTGGCCGCGTGGGTAAAATGGCGGCGGGGCACGTCGTTCATGGCGGTCGCCGGCAGCGTGATGCGGCTCGCCCGCTACCCCGCCGGCGCGATCGTATTTTTCGTGATCATGAGCTGGATCACGACCGGCGCGTGGTTCGTGACCGGCGGCTTCTACGTCCCGGACCCGAAGCTCCAGGGACAACCGCAAGCGGTGTTCGACGCGATCATCGAGGGGGCGCGCGACCTCGCCGGAGCGCGGATGGTGCTCTTCGGAAAGATCTCTGTCATCGTCTTGATGGTTGCCGCGCTCGTCCGCATGGCAGTGCCCTACGATGCCGCGCTCGTCCGCATGGCACCCCATAAAGGGGTGCCCTGCAATGCCGCGCTCGTGATGCCGATCTCGTTACTGGCGTGTGGGGCGCTGCCGTTCTATGCGTTTGTGTCGGGACATCCGTTCCGGATTCGCTACGAGGTGCCGCTCATCCTCGGCGCGGCCGCGTGCATCGGCACCGCCACTGGGCTGGTGCGCTCCGCCTTCGCGCCCAGCGCTTCCGCCTTCGCCTCGGCTGCGGCGCACAAGTGGGCGGACAGGCTCGTGTCTGTCGCCGTCGTCGTCGCGGTGATGCTGCAGGCGCCGCCGTTCGATCAGGCCGCGCCGATGATCGTCGAAGCCCAGCTCGATCGCACGAACGGCGAGGGTCGCCGTGCGGTGACCACGTGCCTGGCCCGCGGGTATGACGGCACCACGATCATGGCGAGCATGGGCTCGCTCGCGCACTACATGCAGGAGTTGTCGCGTGAAGGCTTCGACATCGGCGACTTCCTGCACGAAGGCAACGGGCCGATCTGGGATACGGCGCTCGACCACGGGCCCGCACCGTTTGCAGGGTGGGTATTGATTGAAGAAGTCGCGGAGGGCGGCGATTTGTTGTCACAGCGGGCGAAGGCCGATGCGAAGTGGCTGACAGGAATGGAACGCGTCTGCGAAGGAGGGAATGTCGCGCTTTATCGTAGACGCTGAGGGCTTGGGGCTTGGGGCGTCCAAGGCCAGCCGTCAGCTCGCCAGGATCTCGACCATCTCATCGTGGATCAGTCCATTGGTGGCGAGAATGTCTCCGGCGTGTGGATCCCACGTGGCTCCGGCGGTACCCGTGACGCGGCCGCCGGCTTCCTGCACGATCAGCGCCGCGGCGCGCGTGTCCCACGGCTTCAGGCTGGCCTCCCAGAACCCTTCCATCCGGCCCGCGGCCACCCAGCACATGTCGATGGCCGCCGAGCCGAGCCGGCGCACCGCGCGGGCGCGGCGGATCACCTGGCCGAACACCCGGAGGAATTCGTCGGGGTCCTCCTGCACGTGGTACGGAAAACCGGTGACGAGCATCGATTCGAGCACCGTCGCATGCGTCGACGTCTCGAGCGGCTGGCCATTGAGCCACGCGCCGACCCCCGCTTCGGCCGTGAACAGCTCGCGCCGGTTCGGATCGTAGACGGCCCCCAGCACCGCCTCGCCATCGATCTCGAGCGCGAGCGACGCGCAGAAAATCGGTACGCCGTGCGCGTAGTTGGTGGTGCCGTCCAGCGGATCGAACACCCAGCGATGCCGCGAGCCGGTCGACGCGAGCCCGTGCTCTTCGGCCATCACGTCGTGGCCGGGAAAGCGCTCGGCCACGAGCGCACGGAACATCTGTTCGATCTCGAGGTCGACCTCGGTGACGAGATCGATGGTGCCTTTTTTGTGGATGCGAACGCCGGTGCCGAACTTTGCGATTTGGCTGTTGCCGGCGCGGACCACTGTTTCGATGGCGGCGGCAAGAAAGGCGGGGTCGACGTGCACTAACCCGCCTTGGCAATCTTCTTCGTCATCTTGATCTCCATGCCGCCCGGCACTTTCTTCAGCACCGTTTCGTCCATGAAGTTGCGGATGAGGAAGATCCCGCGGCCGCTCGACTTGAGGATGTTCTCGGGCGCGAGCGGGTCGGCCACTTCTTCCGGCACGAAGCCCTCGCCCTGATCTTCGATGCGAATCACGAGCGCCTCGGCGCCGGCCGGCGGCACCGGGCTGAACTCGACGATCACGCGCTTGGCGTGATCGCCCTTGTTGCCATGCTTGATGGCGTTGACCACCGACTCGCGCACGGCCACGCTCACCCAGTGCAGCTGATCGTCGTCGAGCCCCGCCATCTTGCCGAC
>JANOZI010000886.1:0-2852 GCA_031429375.1 Acidobacteriota bacterium
CCTCATTGTAACAATGCTACAATCCAAAGCTCAACCGACGCGTACCCGGGCAGGCAGGGAAGCTGGGTTCAAAGCCCACACGGTCCCGCCACTGTGAGCGGCCACACGCCGCGAGTCAGGAAACTGCCAGTCCAAGGGGCATGTCACAACAGGCGCGCGAGACGCCTGGGGAGACGACCATGATTGCAGCACTCCGTCCGTTCACGCGGACGTTCCTAAGCCTTTTCACTCTCTTTCTCTTCATCAGCTCGATCGTTCACGCGCAAGCCGGGTCGCAGGCGAGCCCTGCCGTGCCTGATCCCAACAAGCCCGTCCCGGCCGTCAATGAAACCGTAATCGTGTCGGCGGCACTGGTCGATCAGCCACTGTCGCGGACGCCGGACAGCGTCACGGTGATTACCGGCCGCGAGCTGGAGTCCCGACAACAGTTCACGCTGGGCGCGGCGCTGCGTTCGGTGCCAGGCCTTACCGTGCAGCAGAGCGGCGGGCCGGGGACGCTCACCTCGGTCTTTACCCGCGGCGGCGAATCCGACTACACGCTGGTGCTGATCGACGGCGTGCGCGCGAATGCGTTCGGCGGCGGCCTCGATTTGTCCCAGGTCCCGCTCGAAGATGTCGAGCGCATTGAAATCGTGCGAGGGCCGCAGAGCGCACTCTATGGATCCGACGCGATCGGCGGCGTCGTGCAGGTGATCACGCGCCGCGGCGGGCGGCCATCCGCGCAGGCGCAGATCGAGGGCGGCAGCCGCGAGATGCGCCGCGGTTCGGGCGCGACCACCGGCGAGGTCAACGGCGTGCGCTGGCAGCTCGGCGCGAATTATTTCGAAGACGCGGGCTTCACGGGCACCGGCGCCAACCCCTCGACTGCGCTCGGGGCGAGCGGCAGAGTGAGCAATGACGATGCGCGAGAGAGGCAGGGATCGGGATCGCTGGGGTGGCGTCATGCCTCGAGCGGCGCCGACATCCAAGGCTCGTTGCTCTATGTCGACACCGATCGTGGGTCGCCCGGGCCGTACGGATCAGATCCGGCGAAGAGATTCACCGGGCCCGACCTCGTCTCGCGCGGCACCACCAGGCGGACCGGAGGCGGACTGCGATGGCTGCAACCGTGGTTCGGCGCGGGCAGCCGCGTCCGCCAGCGCGTGGAGTTCGACGCCGCCGACTACGACCTCACGTTCAAGAGCGCCTTCGGCACCTCCGATGGCAACACGCATCGCGCGCATGCGCGCGTGCAGACCGATGTGGCGGCAAGCGCCGCGCTCGGGTTTTCGGGCGGATTCGAGTTTCTTGGCGAGCGCGGCGGCAGTACGTTCATCACCGCCGGCACCGCCGGGCCAGTGCCCGTCGAGCGCGGGGTGCTCGGCCTGTTCGCCGAGGGCCGATGGCACGCCGGCGATCGCGCCACCATCACCGCTGGACTTCGCGGCGAGCGCATCACGCGCGACGCCTTGCCGGGCGATCCGCTGGCGTTCACGCCGCGGCCGAATTTTCCGGAAGAGACGATCACTTCGATCAACCCGAAGATCGCCGCGGCGTTTCTCATGAGCGGCACCTCGCCCGGCAGCGGCGCCCGAGCGTGGACACGATTGCGCGGAGCGTTCGGCACCGGCAGTCGTCCGCCCGATGCCTTCGAGATCGCCTTCACCGACAACTCGGGGCTGAAGCCCGAGCGCAGCACCAGCGGCGAGCTGGGCGTCACGCAGGCCCTGGCCGGCGGGGCCGTGCAGCTCGATGCCACGGCATTCGTCAATCGCTACACCGATCTGATCATCTCGGTCGGCCGCACGTTCTCCGGCGTCAGCCGCTACCGCACCGACAATATTTCCAACGCCCGCGCGCGCGGCCTCGAGGCGTCAGCGGCGGCCCGTCTCGCAGCCGGCGTCGACATCCGCGCGGCCTACACCTTTCTCGACAGCGAAATCCTCGCGGTCAGCGGCGCGGTGACCGCGCAGGCGCCGTACGCCGTCGGCGACGCCCTGCTCCGGCGGCCGCGCCACCAGGGTTCGATCGACGCCGCGTGGACGCGCAGCAGAGGCGGCGTATTCCTGCAGCTGATCGTGCGTGGCGAGGCGCTCGATGCGGAGCCCGCATTCGGCCCGAGCGGCGGCCTCTATCAAAACGCCGGCTACACGGTGGCGAACCTCGGCGGCTCGTGGAAGCCGGTGCGATCGATCGAGCTGATCGCGCGCGTCCTCAACCTGTTCGATCGCGACTACGAAGAAGTGCTGGGCTATCCGGCCCCGGGGCGGACGGCCTACGCGGGTGCCCGCTTTGCTGTGGGCCGATAACGTCTCGTTCCGGTATGCGGCGGGCGCGCCGCTGGTGGTTGACGGCGTCACCGTCCGGCTGCCGGACGGGGCGCTCGTCGGCATTCTCGGCCCGAACGGATCCGGCAAGACCACGCTGCTGCGGTTGCTGAGCGGCACGCGCCGGCCCTCGTCTGGCCGCGTGCTGCTTGGCGACCGGCCGATGGCCACGCTGTCGCGCCGCGAGGTCGCGCAGCACATCGCGGTGGTGCCGCAGGACACCGAGCTGGCGTTCGAATACAGCGCCATCGAAATCGTGCTGATGGGCCGTCATCCCCACCTTGGCCTCTTCACCGTCGAGGGACCGGACGACATCCGGATCGCGCAAGAGGCGCTCGAGGCCACCGGCACGCGCCATCTCGAGCACCGGCCGTTTCACGAATTGAGCGGCGGCGAAAAGCAGCGCGTCGTGATTGCGGCGGCGCTGGCGCAGTCGGCGGATCTGCTGCTGCTCGACGAGCCGACCGCGTCGCTCGATCTCGGATATCAGCTCGACATCTCGGCGCTGCTCCGGCGGTTGAATCACGACCACGAGGTCACGATGGC
>JANOZI010000887.1:0-4084 GCA_031429375.1 Acidobacteriota bacterium
ATCAAGACGATGGCGCCGACGCGCTCGTACCAGCGCGCGCGGCTCAAGAGCAGGAACCACAGGAAGATCAACAGCGCGCCGACGACCCCACCCAGCATGCCGACGGGTAACGGCGCGTCAGGCGCGACCACCGGGCCGAGAAACATCACCAGCAGCTGGACGATGGCAATCGCCACGCCGGGCCAGAGCCGGAGCGGCTTACGAGGAGCGAGCGTTTCTGAGTTCATAAGTTGTGACCTGTTGCGGGAAGCGTGCCGCCCTTGGCTGCGTACAGCGCGGCGTAGCCGAACACCAGCGCCAGCACGCCCGCGATAATGTGGAATGGCAGCAGCCTCATGCGGGTTGCCTCTGCGCCGGCGCGGCGACACCCTTCGTGATCAGCCACACCGCGAACGTCAGCTCGAACACCAGGAGCGGTAACCACACGAACCACGTGACGGGTGACGACCAGCTCCTCGCGCCGCCGAAGTATCCGGCGATCTGCATCGGCAGCAGCACGACGAGCAGCAGCGACGACACGAATCCGAGCCAGGCCAGGCCCCCAGGAATCATCCGGCCGCGCAGCAGCAGCCAGGAGAAAATCGTGCTGCCGACGGCGAAATAGATTTCGCCGTGGCCGGGCACCGCCTCGATCACACGGCAGGCCAGGGCGATCATCGCGAGATCGGGATCCTGCTCGCGCGTGATCGCATACAGCGTCACGCCGAGCAGCAGGGCGCAGAATGACGTGACCAGGGTGAGCACGCTGGCCGCCGGGGCGTTGCCGGCCAGCAGCATGCTGCCGATGCCGGCAGCGAAATAGATCCAGAAGGTGAAGCCGGCGACACGCGCGTTGGTGGTGATGGTCATTGGTGGACCGGGAATGCGAAGTGTGTTGGTGCTTACTCCGAGCGGAGCGCCTGCAACACGTCGACGCGCGACGCGCGTGCGGCCGGCATCAACGAGGCCAGCACGGCGGCGCTCGCCAGGATCGCGGCGGCACCGAGCAGCGGCAGCAGGCCCGGCAACCGGAACGACGCCAGGTAGTGGGCGGACACACCCGCGAAGGCGTAGCCGCCGACGGCGCCGGCGATGATCCCGATTGACGCAATCACCGCCCCCTCCGACAGCACGCCCATCAGCAGGCTGCGCGGCGTCGAGCCGATCGCGAGCCTGACCCCGAACTCGCGCACCCGCGCGCTCACCGAGAACGCCAGCACGCCGGCCACGCCGACCACGGCAATCAGCAACGCCACGCCGGCGAACCCCGCGATCACGAAGGCATTCAGCCGATCCGGCGCCAGCACGTCCGCGCGAACGTCCTCGAGCGTGGCTGCGCGCTCAACCGGCTGATTCGGCGACAGATCGCGGACAATCTGCCGCACCGGCTCGACCAGCGCGTACGGGTCGCGCGCCGTGCGCACGAACAGGCGGCCACCGACACCCAGCTGCGGATACGAGTGATAGACCGTGAACGCCGGCTTGGCCACGATGTTCTCGTCGTCGACATCGGCCACGATGCCGACGATGCGGTATTTCTGGTTGCCCATGAAGGGGTCGTTCCAGGTCAGGCGCCGGTGGAGAGCGTCGCCGTTGGCGAACAGCCGCTGCGCCAGACTCCGGCTGACGATCGCCACCCGCTCGTTGCCGCGGCGATCTTCGGTCGTGAAATCACGGCCCGCCACCACCAGCACGCCGAGCACCGGGAAGAAACCCGGCGACACAATCCGGATGTGTGCGCGCGGTGCGTCTTCGCCGTGCGCGGGGGTATACCCCTCGACGGCGAATGGGATGCCGGGGCCGAAGCTGCCGGCATCGCGCCACGGCACGAAACTGCCGACGGCCACGCCGTCTACGCCAGGCAGCCCGCCGATCCGGCGGGTCAATTCGGTATAGAAGGCGATCGACTTGTCGCTGACGTCGCCGGTCGAACCAGGAACGTCGAGTGCGAGCACCTGCCGTGTCTCGACGCTGGTCGTGGCCGATTGCAGCGCGACGAGCGCGGCGACCAGCATGCCGGCGCCCGCAAGCAGCACGAACGACAGCGCAATCTGCGCCGTTGCGAACACGCGCAGGCGGCGATGGGTCGCCGGCGTGATGCGGACGCCACCGCTCGCGAGTCCCAGTCCGGTCGGCGCATGCGGTGATTTCCGACGCGGCTCCCACCACGCGGATCGTGCTTGATCGGATGGCAGGCGCGGAACGAAGGCCAGTAACACGGACGCCGCCATCGCCAGGGCGACGCCGACCCACAGCACGCTGGAATCAACCGTGATGTCGAGCGCGCGCACCGAGAAGCGCGCCGCATAGCTCGCGACAACGGCGACCATCGGACGCGCGAGCAGCACGCCCAGCACCGCACCCGCGCCGCACAACACCAAACTTTCCGCCAGCAGGGTCCGGCGCAACGCGGCGCTGCCGGCGCCGAGCGCGGCGCGCAGGGCCAGCTCACCCTCGCGGCGTACCGATCGGGCCAGGATCAAGTTGGCCACATTCGAGCACGCAATGATGAAGACGACGCCCGCCGCGGCCAGCAGCACGAGCAGGATCGTCCGCGCCGGCGCGATGATCTGATCGCGAAGCGGCGTCGCGCTGAGCTGCATGTCGGCCTTCGGCGGGTACGACTCGGGGTGCGCGCTCACCATGGCCGCGTGCACCGCGGTCAGCTCCGCACGCGCCGTTTCGACCGTGGCACCGGGCGCCAAGCGGCCAAAGAGCTCCGTCATGCGGTGTGTCCGCATCGAGACCATCGTCGCCCCCAGATGATGCGGGCTGGTCACGATGTTCGCGATGATCTCCGTATCGGCCGGATACGGCACCGACGGCTCGAGCACGCCGACGATGGTGGCGCTGCGCGGGCCGAGGCTGATGGTCCTGCCGATCACGCCGGGATCGCTGTTGAGCGAGCTCGTCCAGAAGCGATGCGTGAGCACCGCCGCGCCCGGCGCGCTCAAGCCGTCGTCGCCGGCATTCAACAGGCGCCCGAGCACCGGCCGCAGGCCCATGACCTCGAAGAACGAGCCGCTCACGACGCCGGCTTGCACGATGCGGGGCTCGCCGACGCCGACCATCGTGAAGCTGACCGTTGAGAAATCACCAAACGCGCTGATGGTCGTGATGCGCGATTTGAAGTCCTGGATCTCGGGGACCGAGAACGTCAGGTTCGCCGCGGCGAGGCCGGGCGCGCTCTGGCGGATGTAGATCAAGCGGGCTTCGTCGCGATTGGTGAGCGGGCGCAGCAGCACGCCGCGCACCACGCTGAAGATCGCGGCGTTGGCGCCGATGCCGAGCGCGAGCGTGACCACCACGGTGACGGCGAGGCCCTTGGCGCGCTTCAGGGATCGAAAGGCCACCTTGATGTCGCGGCCGAGCGCGGCAATTTGATCGAGCCAGCGGCTGTACCACACGCGGCGCATCGATTCGCGCATCGCCGGCACGTAACCGAATTCCCGCAACGCGGCCAGCCGCGCGGCTTCGGGATCTTCGCCGCGCTCGATGCGCTGGCTGACGCTGATCGCCAGGTGGCCGCGGATTTCTTCGTCGAGATCCTGCTCGTCGGGCCGCATCAGCTAGTCCTCCCTTGCCGGTGCGGGGTTCATGATGCGTCCCATCACGTTCACGAGCTGCGACCAGCGATCCTGTTCGCGCGACAACTGGGCCTTGCCCGCCGCTGTCAGGCGGTAGAACTTGGCCCGCTGGTTGGCTTCGCTCACGCCCCACTCGGACTTGAGCCAGCCGCGCTTTTCAATGCGATGAAGCGCCGGGTAGAGCGAGCCGGTTTCGACCTTGAGCAGGTCGTCGGATTGCGACGCGATGGCCTGGCCGATGCCATGGCCGTGCTGGGGCCCCCACAGCAGGGTCCGCAGGATGAGCATGTCAAGAGTGCCCTGGAGGATTTCGAGCCGCTTGTCGTCGGGGGTCTTGGCCATAGGTGTAGTCAGTCTACGGCTTTAGACGTAGGACTTCTACGGCTTGTTCCTGAGAGGGATGATCGGGGGATGATCGGGGCCCGGTGACGAAAATACCAGAAAGGGAGGATGGGGGGCGGGCGGGCCCCCCCCCCCCCCCGCGCGGCCAGTCCCAAAAAAAACCAAAAAAAGAATTT
>JANOZI010000888.1:0-3351 GCA_031429375.1 Acidobacteriota bacterium
CGGTTCTATCGCTACGGCCTGCTCGCCAATCCGAGTCTCCGCATCTACAAGCCCTGGCTCGATCAGCAGTTCATCGACGAGCTCGGCGGCCGCAAGGAGATGTCGGAGTACATGATCCACCACGGCTTCGAATACAAGATGAGCGTCGAGAAGGCCTACTCGACCGACTCGAACATTCTTGGCGCCACCCACGAAGCCAAAGACCTCGAATTCCTCAACAAGGGCATCACCATCGTCCAGCCGATCATGGGCGTGGCGTTCTGGCGCGACGACGTGGCGGTGAGACCCGAAACGATCACGGTGCGGTTCGAGGAAGGCCAGCCGGTGGCGTTGAACGGCCGCTCGTTCTCGACCGCGCTCGAGATGTTCCTCGAGGCCAACGCGATCGGCGGCCGGCACGGCCTCGGCATGAGCGATCAGATCGAGAACCGCATCATCGAGGCCAAGAGCCGCGGCATCTACGAATCGCCCGGCCTCGCGCTGCTGTTCATCGCCTACGAGCGGTTGATCACCGGCATCCACAACGAAGACACCATCGAGCAGTACCGCAACCACGGCCGCCGTCTCGGCCGCCTGCTGTATCAGGGCCGCTGGTTCGATCCGCAGACGTTGATGCTGCGCGAGACCGCGCAGCGCTGGGTCGCGCGCCCGGTCACCGGCGAGGTGACGCTCGAGCTGCGGCGCGGCAACGACTATTCGATTCTCGACACCTCGAGCCCGAACCTCACCTACAAACCCGAACGGTTGACCATGGAAAGGGGTGAAGAGGTGTTTTTCACGCCGCAGGATCGCATCGGGCAATTGACGATGCGAAACCTCGACATTATCGACACGCGCGAGAAGTTGTTGATCTATACGAAGACCGGCTTGCTTGCGCCGCCCGCCGCCAGTGGGTTGCCGCAGTTACCGGCGGCAGACGACCAGCCGGAGAAGAAGAAATGACGTCGATTGCAGATCTCAGATTTCAGATTTCAGATCAATCTCAGATTGCAGAAGTCGGGATTAGCGGGCCTTTTCAAATCCGTAAATCTGAGATCTGCAATTGATCTGCAATCTGAGATCTGAGATCTGAGATTGGACTATTTCAGGTACAGGACACCCAGATCGTCGTTGTACCATTCGCGCAGCAGCATGTAGTTGGACAGCTGCACGAAGATGTGGTCGAGCGGATCGATGCCGGCTTTGTCCCACTGTGCGCGGACATCGGCCTCGAGCCTCATGGTGAAGGCCAGGTACTTGGTGCCGGAGCGCGTGCTGCGGCTGACCTGTCCGTAGGCCTCCCACCCGGTGCCCATCAACCGGAAGCGCTCCTGCTGCACGTGCGCCGGCGAGCCGTCGGCCCACAGGCACATCTTGCCGGTGAGCGACCACACCGGCGGGTCGCGCTGCAGCTCGGTATCCTGGTCCCAAATCATCGTGCCCAGTGTAGAGCGGAACTTTAGTTCCGCTGTTATCCAGAACGTCAGTTCCGCTGTGCTCTAACGGGAGGGTGGGACTTTCAGTCTCGCCCGGTCTCGCGCGGTCCCGCATCAAGCGCCGCGCGCGCCGTGGTCGGCTCGATGATGAGGAACGCCAGCGCGGCGCCGAGGCCGACGGCGACCAGCAGCGCGCCCCAGGCCGTGTGGGCGTCGGCGATCACCAGTCCGGTCGCGATCAGGATCAGCGCGAAGGCGATGTCGGCGGCGCGGATCCATTGCGACACGTACGCGCGCTGCGCGCGTAACTGGGACGGATACGTGCGCGAGGTGAACCACAGGTGCAGGCGCAGGTTGGCGCCGACAATGATCGTGGCAAGCGTCGCCAGAAACGTCAGCACGCCCCAGCGCCCCGTCCACCTGTGCACGTGCCATGACGGCCAGGCCATTAGCCAATACGCCACAGCCACGACCAATTGATGCGTATGCCACCAACGTCTCAGCGTACCTTCACCGGAAACGGTGCCTAGGGTGCCTAGCGTGCCAGGGGTGCCAAAGGGCTTGGTGCCAAGGGTGCCTAGAGTGCTGGCGTCTTCGAGTGACGCCACGAGGTCAGCCGTCGTCTTGAAACGATCTTCCGGCTTCTTTTCGACGCAACGACGGATGATCTGCCAGATCGGATCCGGAATGTTCGGATCGGGCTCGGGTTCGGCTGACAGCACGCGCGCGATGACGGTGGGCAGCGAATCGCCGCCGAACGGGTGACGGCCGGTGATCAATTCGTAGAGCAGCACGCCGAAGGCGAACTGATCGGTGCGCGCGCTGGTGGGCTGGCCGAGCAACTGTTCGGGCGCCATGTAGGGTGGCGTGCCGGCCATCACGCCCGGATCGGTCAGCCGCGTGACCGAGGCCAGGTCCTGCGCGGCGAGGTCGAATTGCGCCAGGCCGAAGTCGAGGATCTTGATGCCGTCAGCAGCCTGCCCTGAGCTCTCCCCGGGTGAATGTCGAAGGGTCCGGACAATGTTCTCGGGCTTGAGGTCGCGGTGCACGATGCCGCGCTCGTGCGCCGCGACGAGCGCCCGGGCAATCTCCAACGCGGTGGCAATCGCGCGGCCGGCCGGCATCGGGCCGGCGGCGAGCTCTTCGCGCAGCGTCGGGCCCTCGAGGTATTCGGAAGCGATGAACACCTGGTTGTCGATTTCTTCGAGCGCGTAGACGGTAGCGATGGACGGATGCGACAGCGCCGCGGCGGCACGCGCTTCCTGCCTCAGGCGCGATCGCATCCGCTCGTCGCTGAACAGGTGGGGCGGCAGCGACTTCAACGCGACCGCGCGATGCAGCCGCGTGTCGTCGGCCAGGTAGACGACGCCCATGCCGCCGCGGCCGAGCATGCGGACGATCCGGTAGGCGCCGACCTGCGCGCCGGCTTCGAGATGCGACGGCGGCTCGAGGAAGCCCTGGTTGTCGTCATGAGAGCAGAGCAGCGCGACGACCTCGTCCTGGATATCGGGCGGCTCGGATGAGGCGCGCACCAAGGCGTGGCGCGACGGTGCGGGTTCGGCCAACGCCCGATCGAACAACGCGCCGATGCGTTGCCAGCGTTCGGGCGTCATCCGCCTTCGCCGCCGAGTTCCTTACGCAGCCACGCGCGGGCGATCGTCCAGTGGCGCTTCACGGTGGCAGGAGAAATATCGAGCGCCTCCGCGGTCTCGTCAACGGTCATACCGCCGAAGTAGCGCAGCTCAACGATCTTCGCCTGCTGGGCGTCGAATGCCGCCAGCCGCTCGAGCGCCGCATCGAGGGCGATCACATCGACACCGCCGGGGCCGGGACCCGCCTCCACCCCCCCACGCAAAGTCCGCGTGGGGGGGGCCCCGGCGTGGGCGGCCAGTAACGAGTCGTAGGGCGTGATCCGCTCCAGCGCGCCGCCCCGGTT
>JANOZI010000889.1:0-4180 GCA_031429375.1 Acidobacteriota bacterium
CCATCCGCCGATGATGTACCTCGGCTTCGTCGGCGCGACGATTCCATTTGCGTTCGGCATGGCGGCGCTGTTCACCGGGCACCTGGACGACTCGTGGCTGCGCGCGGTGCGGCGCTGGACGATGTTCTCGTGGTTCTTCCTGTCGCTGGGTCTGACGCTCGGCATGTTGTGGGCCTACGAAGAGCTCGGCTGGGGCGGCTACTGGGGCTGGGATCCGGTCGAGAACGCCGGCATGCTGCCATGGTTCACCGCCACCGCCTTCCTGCACTCGGTGATGGTCCAGGAGCGGCGCGGCATGCTGCGCGTCTGGAACGTCTCGCTCGTCATCATCACGTTCCTGCTGACCATCGTCGGCACCTTCCTCACGCGGTCCGGCGTGGTGCAGTCGATTCATGCGTTCGGCGAAGACCCGGAGCTGGCGCGCTATTTCGTGATCTTCATGCTCTCGACCACGGTGTTCAGCTTTGGCTGGGTGATCTACCGCCTGCCGATGCTGAAGGCCCGGCACGAGCTCGATTCGTGGGCCTCGAAGGAAGCCGCCTTTCTCGCCAATAACTGGGTGTTGCTGTTCTCGGCCATGTTCGTGTTGTTCGCGACGCTGTTTCCGACCATTACCGAGGCGATCAACGGCGAGCGTCTGACCGTAGGGCCGCCGTTCTTCAACCGCTGGATGGTGCCGATCGGGTTGATCCTGCTGGTGCTCACCGGCGTCGGGCCCCTGCTGGCCTGGCGCAAGTCCACCATCGGCAACCTGAAGGATCAGTTCCTGTGGCCGACCGTGTCGGGGCTGGTCGTGGGCGGCACCATGCTCGCGCTCGGCGTGCGGGTCTGGGGCTCGGGCGTCTGCTTCGCGCTTGCCGGGTTCGTGATGGGCACCATCACGCAGGAGATGATCCGCGGCGCCAACGTCCGGCGCGGCATGACCGGCACCGACGTCATCACCGCGATGATCGGGCTCGTGTCGCGCAACAAGCGCCGCTACGGCGGCTACATCGTGCACGTCGGCATCGTCTTGATCTTCCTGGGCTTTGCGGGCGAGGGCTTCAGCCGCGACGAGCAGCTGCTGCTCAAGCCGGGTGAAGAAGCGACGGTGGGGGATTACACGCTGCACCTCGATGCGATCCGGGTGACCGACGACGGGCAGAAGCAGATGGTGACCGGGCACATCACCGTCAAGGACAAGAGCGGCGCGGTGATCGAACAGATGCGGCCGGCGAAATGGTTCTTCCGGAAGCACGAGCAGGAGCCAACGACGGAGGTCGCGATTCGCCGAACGGTAGCCGAGGACCTTTACATCGTCATGCCCGCGTTCGAAATCGAAGAGCAGACGGCAAGCGTCGAGGTCCACATCAACCCGCTCGTCAACTGGGTGTGGTTCGGGTTCGGCATTCTCGCCATCGGCACCGGCATCGCGCTGCTGCCGGAAACGGCGATCACCTTTGCCGTCGCGAAATTGCCGGTGACGGAGGGCGCGTTGACGGCGACCCTGCTCATTCTCGCGATTCTGCTCTCGAGCGGATCGGCGTTCGCACAGCATGTCGAGACCGGACAGGATCCGCGGCTGCAGCTCAGCTCGCCGAAGGCGAGGGAAGTCGCGCACAAGCTGGCTTGCTGGTGCGGCGGCTGTTCGAAGCTGCCGGTGGGCCAATGCTCGTGCGGGCACTGCGCGATCGAGCGCAGCAAGATTGACGGGATGTTGAAAGAGGGCAAGGACGAGAAGCAGATTCTCGACTTTTATGTCGCCACCTATGGCGGCAACCAGATTTTAAGCGAGCCGCCCAACAGCGGATCGGGGCGCGTGGCGTGGCTGATGCCGATCGTCGTCGGCGTGGGCGGCTTCATGACCGCTGCCTACCTGGCGCTGCGGTGGTCGCGCCGTCCGGCCTTCGCGGGCGCTCCGGCGGGCGTTGAAGATCCCGAGATGGCGGCGCGGCTCGATGAAGAGCTGCGCAACCTCGACTGATGTCCCCCTCCGCTAAAGCTACGGGGGACAAGGCCCGCCCCGCGCAGGACTTGTCCTCCATAGCGCGGAGCGCGACGGAGGAACCGTTTCTACAGCCCTGGCAATTTTTTCTACTGGGCGGCATGCTGGCCGCAACGGCCACGGTGATCGTCGCCACCGGGCAGTCGCCGGCCAACATCATCATCCTCAGCTTGACGGTCGTCGCGGTGAGCTTCGTGGGCCTTGGCGCCTATCGCATGCTGGCGCCGCTCGTCGCCGCCGACGTCGAAGCGCCGGCACTGATCGGCGGCCGCACCCGCATTGCGCTGGAGCGCGAGAAGGCGCTGGTGCTGCGCTCGCTCAAAGAGCTCGAGTTCGATTTCGCGATGGGGAAGATGTCGAAGGCCGACTTCGACGAGATGGGCGGCCGTCTGCGCCGCCGCGCGGTCGGATTGATCCGGCAACTGGACGCCGGCGGCGGGTATCGGGAACAGATTCAGAAAGAAGTCGCGCAACGCCTGGAAGGTGGGGACAAACCTTCAGGTTTGTCCGAGCGGCCTGGCGCAGGTGGTGAGAAACCTTTGTCAACCGCCGACGTGTCCGCCATAGCTGAAGCGAAGGCGGAAGGTGGGTCGGCTTGCGAATGCGGGACGATTAACGATCCGGACGCGCGGTTCTGCAAATCGTGCGGGGCGAAATTATGAGTCCGGCCAAGGCCGGGACTAGAGTCCCGGCCCTACGCGCGGCGTTGCTGATCACGTTGTTGATCGCGTTGCCAATGGATCCGGCGTTCGCGCAAGTCGCGATGCCCGATCCCAGCGCGATCGCCGGCACGCCGCTGCCCGCGCCGGAGCTGCCTGACGCCACGGTCACGGTCCGTGTGGTACGCGAGCGGATGGGCAATAACATCGCCGGCCAGCCCGTTACCCTGCGCGTCGGTGCCACCACTCGCACGGGCACGACTGACGCGCAGGGGCGCGCGCAGTTCGACGGCCTCTCGGCCGGTGCGCTGGTGCAGGCCACGACCGCCGTTGACGGCGAGACGCTGACGTCGCAGGAGTTTGCGGTTCCCGCCAAGGGCGGCGTGCGCGTGGCGCTGATCGCCGGCATTCAAAAGGCCGCCGCTGCCGAGCGGGCCGCGGCCGCGGCCGGCGCCCGCGAACCGGCGCGACCCGGCGTGGTCGAGTTCGGACCCGAGTCGCGCATCATCCTCGAGTTCCAGGACGACAACCTCACGCTGTTTTACCTCCTCGAAGTGGTCAACAACGCACGCACGCCGATCGACATCGGCGGCCCGCTGGTTCTCGAGCTGCCCACCGGCGCGTCGGGAGCGGTGATGCTCGAGGGGTCATCGCCGCAGGCCAGCGTGCTGGCCGCGCGCGTCACCATCACCGGTCCGTTTCCGCCCGGCAAGCTGTCGGCGCAGGTCGGCTTTTCGCTGCCCAATGCCGGCTCGGATCTGGCGCTGCAGCAGAAATGGCCGGCGGCCCTGGCGCAGGTGTTCGTCGCCGCAGAAAAGATCGGGCCGATGCAGATGTCGTCGCCGCACTTGTCGGACATTCGAGAGACACCGACCGAGGGTGGTGTGTTCCTGATGGGCACCGGCGGCCGGATCGAACCGGGCGGCACGCTGACCGTCAACCTGGCGGGCATGCCGGCAGCCAGCCACACGGCCCGCAACGTCGCACTCGCGATCGTGGTTCTGATCCTCGGCATCGGCGTGTGGATGGCGTTGACCCCGGCCTCTGCACGGGCCGCTCAAGACGGCAAGCTCGCCGGCAAGCGCGAGCGCCTGATGGCCGACATCGTCGCGATCGAGCGCAAACGCCGGACGCGCGCGCTGACGGATCCCGAGGAAGCCCGCTTGCAGCGGCTCACCGCCGACCTCGAGCGCGTGCTGGCCTCGCTCGATCAGGCGCCGACTTCCAGAGACGAGGGCCCGCACCTTCGCGAAGACGCTGCCGCGGACCGCCCTGCATGACCCGCCTTCGCACCTCCGGTGCTCCGGCGGGGCAGGGTTGTGACTTCCGCCGGCTCGCCGTCGTCGATGTGGCGCGGCACTACGGGCGGCGCAAGGCTCTTTCCCAAATCAATTTCACGTGTGACAGCGGCGAGATCGTCGTCCTGCTCGGGCCGAATGGCGCGGGCAAGTCGTCCCTGCTGAACATTGTAGCGACTCTGCTCGCGCCATCGGTCGTCCGCGTCGAATACGGTGTGGACACCTCTGCCGAAGGCTGC
>JANOZI010000890.1:0-5502 GCA_031429375.1 Acidobacteriota bacterium
TGGCTCTTCTTGCTCTTCTGCCACATCTTCATGCCGGCCCACCACGCGAGGGCGGAGAACGGCACGGCCGGCTGGCGGTAGATCGGCGGCGTCAGGTATTCGAACATCTGCCGATGCGTCGGCGCGCTGTCGGGAGCATCGCCGTGCAGGATGTCGACGTCCTTGAGGAGATCGATGCGCGGCGCGACGCCGTAGACCTGCACCGCGAACTCGATGCGCAGCGGTGAGAGTGATTGCTTCTCTTTGGACTCGGAAACCCGCAGGCCCCTCACGATGCGCGCGAGCGAGACGCCAAGCTTGGTGGCGTCGATCGCGGCCGTGGCCGGCTGATCCGCGGGGGCAGGCCTGGCTTCGCTGTCCTGGGCCCACGCGGGCGCGGAAACACTCAGGACGAGCAGCAGCGACGCAAGGGCCCGCATACAGGCATTATGACGCCGCGGACGGCGCTGAGGTCTTGAGGAGTTGAGGCTTTGAGGGCTTGGGACTTTGGATCTTGGGACGCGCTTTTCAAGCCCTCAAGCCCTCAAGCCCTCAAGCCCTCGGGCTCGGCCCTACAACATGCCGAGCTGGAGTTTGGCCGCGTCCGACATCCGGTCGCGGGTCCAGGGCGGGTCCCACACCACTTCGACCTTCGCATCCGTCGCCCCGGGCACGCTCCTGGCCTTGTCGCGGACCTCGACCGGCAGCGATTGGGCGGCCGGGCACGCCGGCGCCGTCAGCGTCATCTTGACCCCGACCATGCCGGCGGCGTCGACGACCACGTCGTAAATCAACCCCATCTCGTAGATGTTCACCGGGATTTCCGGATCGAACACCGTCTTGAGCGCCTCGATCACGAGCGGGCGGATCTCGTCCGTCTTGGCGGGGTCCACGGCGAGGCCGGCAAGCGATTCGCTCACCGCGTTGGCGGGGCTGTCTTCGGGAAGACCACCAGTCGTCATCATAGGCAGTAACGTCATTCCGTTGAAACGGGCGCGTCGGTGTCGCGTGCCACCGCGGCCTTCATGGTGTGCCACGCCAGGCTCGCGCACTTGATGCGCGAAGGAAACTCGCGGACGCCGGCCAGCACCGACAGCTTGCCGAGATCGGCAGTCGGCCCGGCATGGTCGGAGGTGATCATCGCCTGGAACTTGTCGAACAACTCGCGCGCGTGCTCGACGCTCTTGCCCTTGAGCGCTTCGGTCATCAGCGATGCCGACGCTTTTGAAATGGCGCAGCCGGAGCCCTGGAACGCCACGTCCTTGATCACGTCGCCGTCGAGCGTCACGTACAACGTGAGCCGATCGCCGCAGAGCGGGTTGTAGCCCTCCTGCGTCGCGGTCGGCGCTTCGATGGCGCGGAAGTTTCTCGGCCGGCGATTGTGGTCGAGAATGACTTCCTGGTAAAGCTCGTTGACTTCGGACATTTTGTTTGCGGCACCCCTAAAGGGGTGCCCTACTTCAGACAGTTTCACGGCACCGCTAAAGGGGTGCCCTACTTCAGACAGGTTTCACGAGTTTTACGCGAATACCTCGCGGACCTTATGTAATCCGCGGACCAGCGCGTCGATGTCGTCGCGCGTGTTATAGATGCCGAGCGATGCGCGAATGGTGGCCGGAATGCAGTAGCGGTCCATCACCGGCTGCGCGCAGTGCTGCCCGGTGCGGACGGCGACGCCCTGCTGGTCGAGAATCGTTCCCGCATCGTGCGGATGCACACCCTCGATCATGAACGACAGCACGCCGGTCTTGTGGCGCGCCTCGCCGATGATGCGCGCGCCCGGAATCGCCCGCACCTGCGCGGTGGCGTAGTCGAGCACGGCGTCTTCGTGCCCGAGCGCAGCAGCCCGATCGATGGTCGAGAGGTAATCCACCGCCGCGCCCAGGCCGACCACACCGGCGATGTTGGGCGTGCCGGCTTCGAACTTGTACGGCACCTGGTTGTAGAGCGTCTTCTCGAAGGTGACCGACGAAATCATGTCGCCGCCGCCTTGATACGGCGGCATCGCTTCGAGCAGGGTCTTGCGGCCGTAGAGCACGCCGGTGCCGGTCGGGCCGAACATCTTGTGGCTCGACAGCACGTAGAAGTCGCAGTCGAGCGCCTGCACGTCGATCACCAGGTGCGGCGCCGCCTGGGCGCCGTCGATCAGCACTACCGCGCCGTGCCCGTGGGCCTGCGCGATCATCGCCTCGATCGGGTTGTTCGTGCCAAGCGCGTTCGACACGTGGCCGATCGCGACGATCTTCGTGCGCGTCGACAGCAACGCGGCGTAGTGATCCTGATCGATCTCCCCCAGCTCGTTGATCGACACGACTTTGATCGCCGCGCCGGTCTGCTCCGCTACCAGCTGCCACGGCACGATGTTCGAGTGATGCTCCAGCCACGACAGCAGGATCTCGTCGCCGGGCTTCAGCGTCGAGCGGCCGTAACTCTGCGCCACCAGGTTGATGCCGTCGGTCGTGCCCTTGGTCAGCACGATGGTGTGGGGATCAGGCGCGTTCAGGAATCGCGCGGCCTTGGCGCGCCCGCCTTCGTACAGCGCCGTCGCGCGCTCGCTCAACAGGTGCGTCGCGCGGTGGATGTTGGCGTTGGCGTGGCGGTAGTAGTCGTCCATCGCACGCAAGACGGAGTAGGGCTTCTGGCTGGTGTTCGCGCTGTCGAGATACACCAGCGGCTTGCCGTGCACGATCTCCGACAGAATCGGAAACTCCGCTCGGACCTTCGCGACGTCAAACACTTCTGCCTTGTGCCGTGTGCCTTCTGCCTTCTGAGTAGTGGCCGTCGTCATCACAGGCCCCTGACGTCGCGCTCGAGCGCGCTGAACAAGGTGGCGGCGATCTGCTCGCGCAGCTCGGGAATCTTCAACCCGTCGAGCACTTCGCCCGCAAAGGCGTGCAGCAGCATGTCGCGCGCCTCGGTCCGGTTCAGGCCGCGCGCCTGCAGGTAGAACATCGCTTCCTCGTCGAGCTGCCCCACCGCCGCGCCGTGCGTGCACTTGACGTCGTCCGCGAAAATTTCGAGCTGCGGGTTCGAGTTGATCGTGCAGTCGTCCGACAGCAGCAACGCACGGTTGGTCTGCTTCGCGTCGGTCTTCTGCGCGTCCAGCCGCACGATGATGCGGCCGTTGAACACCGCCCTCGCCTTGCCGGCCAGGATGCCTTTGTAGATCTCGTGGCTGGTGCAATGGGGCATCGCGTGGTCGAGCGAGGTGTGCGTGTCCATCAGGCGATCGCCGTCGGCGAGGTAGACGCCGTTCATGGTGCAGTCGGCGCCCTCGCCCTTCAGGCCGATGCCGATGTCGTGGCGCATGATCCGGCTGCCGGTCGAGAACGCGTGCGACGCAAACACGCCCTTGGCCTCAACGTGGGCCTGCAGGTTGAACACGTGAAACGCCCTGTCGGACTCGCGCTGGTCCGTGTAGAAGTCGACGATCGCGCCTTCTTCCACCACCACCTCCGCGACGGCGTTGTTGAAGTAGACATCGCCCGGCGCGCCGATGAAGGTCTGCGCGATCCGCACCTGGCTGTGCGCGCCCGCGATCACGAGCGTGCGCGGATGCGCGGCCACCGGCTTACCGTCGCCGCTGGTCACCACGACGATGTGAATCGGCGTTTCGACGACGGCGCCCTTCGTCACCATGATGGCCACGCCATCGTCCAGGAACGAGGTGTTGAGCGCGGCAAACGGATGCGTGTCGATGTTGAAGACCCGGCCGAGATGATGTTCGAGGCCGTCGGCGGCGTCGCGCGCGCCGTCGCGCAGGCTCGCGATGCGAATGCCCTTGGGCAGCGCGCCCAGGTCGGACAAGCCGGCGGCAAACCGGCCGTTGATGATCGCCAGCCGGACCGATCCCGGAACCGCCACGCTGTTGACGAGCGACGCCGCATGCTGCGGTGCGCCCTGGGCCAGCGGGAACTTGCTGTCCGCAATCGGCGCCACATTCGTGAAGCGCCACTCTTCCTGCCGCGTGGTCGGAAAGCCCATCTCGGCGAACCGCGCCGCCGCTGTGGCGCGCCGTTCTTCCACCCAGGCGGGTGTGCTGGTCGTCGTGGTCACTTCCGCGCTCCCACAGCTGCCTGCCCCGAGCCCGGTCGAGGGGCGGCTTCGAGCCAGCCGTAGCCCTTCTCCTCGAGCTCGAGCGCGAGCTCGCGGCCACCCGAGCGGACCAGGCAGCCGTCGCTCAGCACGTGCACGTAGTCGGGCACGATGTAGTTGAGCAGCCGCTGATAGTGCGTGACGACGATGAAGGCGCGGTCGGGGCTGCGCATGGCGTTGACGCCTTGCGAGACGATCCGCAGCGCGTCGATGTCGAGGCCCGAATCGGTCTCGTCGAGCACCGCGAGCGCCGGCTCCAGCACCGCCATGTGGAAGATCTCGTTGCGCTTCTTCTCGCCGCCCGAGAAGCCCTCGTTCACCGAGCGCAGCAGCATCTTCTCGTCAACGTCGAGGACCTTGGATTTCTCTTTCACCAGCGCCATGAAGTCCATCGCGTCGAGCTCTTCGAGGCCCTGGTGCTTGCGCTTGGCGTTGAGCGCGGCCTTGAGGAAGTAGGCGTTGTTCACACCCGGAATTTCCACCGGGTACTGGAACGCCATGAACACACCTTCACGCGCGCGCTCGTCCGGATCCATGTCGAGCAGGTCCTGGCCCTTGTAGGTGACCGTGCCGTCGGTGACTTCGTAACCGGGATGCCCGGCCAGCGCCCGCGCGAACGTGCTCTTGCCCGAGCCGTTCGGCCCCATGATGGCGTGCACTTCGCCGGCCTTCACCGAGAGCGTGATGCCGCGCAGGATTTCCTTGTCTTCGACCCGGACTTTCAGATTCGTGACGTCCAACATGATTTAACCGACCGACCCTTCCAATGACACGCCGAGCAGCTTCTGCGCCTCGACGGCAAACTCCATCGGCAGCTCGCGGAACACGTCCTTGCAGAAGCCGCTGACGATCATGTTGATCGCGTCTTCCTTGGTGATGCCGCGCGACTCGCAATAGAACATCTGGTCTTCGCCGATCTTCGAGGTCGACGCTTCGTGCTCGACCTTGGCGGTGGTGTTCTTGATTTCAAGATACGGGAAGGTGTGGGCGCCGCACCGATCGCCGATCAGGAGCGAATCGCACTGCGAGTAGTTGCGCGCGTTCGCCGCCTTCTTGCCAATCTTGACCGCACCGCGATAGGTGTTCTGGCCCTTGCCGGCCGAGATGCCCTTCGACACGATCGTGCTGCGGGTGTTCTTCCCGAGGTGGATCATCTTGGTGCCGGTGTCGGCCTGCTGGTGGTGGTTGGTCAGCGCCACCGAGTAGAATTCGCCCACCGAGTCGTCGCCCTTCAAGATGCAGCTCGGGTACTTCCAGGTGATCGCCGAGCCGGTCTCGACTTGGGTCCACGAGATCTTTGCCTTGCGCGCGCACTTGCCCCGCTTGGTGACGAAGTTGTAGATGCCGCCGACGCCGTTCTTGTCGCCCGGGTACCAGTTCTGGACGGTCGAGTACTTGATGGTCGCCTCGTCGAGGGCGATGAGCTCG
>JANOZI010000891.1:0-2116 GCA_031429375.1 Acidobacteriota bacterium
CTACGCGTCCGCCGGGCTTGAGCGCCGCGTGGACTTTCTTGAGCAAGTTCGTATTTGTGGGCGCATCGAAGTGGTGCAGAAAGTTCGTCACCAGGACGACGTCGTAGCCGGACCCGTAATCGACGGTGAATGCGTCCCCGGCAATGGTGCGATAGCGGTCGTGCACGCCGGCCGCCTTGGCATGCTCCTCGGCGAGACCGAGGACCGGCTTCCAGTCGAGCGCGACGATCTCCGCCCTCGGATTCCGTTGCGCCACGGCGATGCCGAACGCCCCGTGACCAGCGGCGATGTCGAGGACCTTGATCGGCCCGCTCGAGGCGAGCCGGTCGGCAATGGCGTGCGCCGCCGGCATCATCATCGGCATCATCGACCGCGCGAACTCGACCCACACCGGATTCTCGTTCGAGACGATGTTGTTGTCGTGCGGACCCACGCCGCCACGACGAACGGCTTCGGTCAAATTCTCGAAGTTGTTCTTGAGCTCGGGGCGGAGCAAGAAATTGGCGACCGTGCCGAGATATGCAGGCGACCGTTTGCTGAGGAACGCGGCCGACTCGGGCACCAGTTGGTACGAGCTGTCGGACTTGGCGAGCAGCCTGTTGACCGTGAGGTAGTCGCACAGGATCCGCGCGCCGCGTTCAGACACGTTGGTGCGTGTCGCAATGGCCGCTGCCGTGTGCGCGCCGTCATCGATCGCCGTGAATAACTCGAGGTCGATCGCGGTCTTCAACGCGGCCGACTTCTGATACGCGAACAACGTGTCGAAGACAATCTCGGCTGATGGCATCGGGTCAGTTGTCGACATGGCTTCTCCCTCCATTTTTCACAAACAACGAGTTTAGAATGTCGCTCGGTGGCGCGATCAGCCGTTCCGCCGAGATCTCGACGTGCGGCGGGTGACAGGAGACGGCCGTCTCGCGCGGGGGTCCGGGGCGCCAGTGAATCTCAGGCGCCAACCGTCCAAATCCGCTCACACATGGAGCTTGCGCGCAGGTTGTCCATCACGCTGCTGTCAGCAGCCAGTTGCGAATTCCGTCCCTGCCTCCCAGCCAAAACTCTCCGAATCGCTCAAAAAGCTGCAACAGGCGGTACTGCAAGCGGCTGCGCGTTCTACTTTTCGGGGCGGAATCGTAACGCACCGGTTTCCTCCCGATCAACGTCAACGATCTCAATCGGTTGTCGCGAGGCGTGTGGGCCGATCACGTAAGATCGCAGCTCTGTGAACGATTGGGAGCTCTGCCGCCTTCGTTCACGCCAGTCCATCCGCGATATACAGACTGCTCAGCGCGCGGTGCCACGTGTATGCCAGCGATTGGCCGTCTGGTGTGACGCGACACGACAGCAGATTCATGATGCCCGCTCGATCACGAGGCAGGATGTTCTTCCAGACGTCTTGCCGTCCGGTCCTGGTGTCGATCCTGTAGATCTCTCCGAGTGGAGACGCCGGGTCACCGGGGCGCATCACCAGCAGACCGTCGGTGATCCATCCGACCGGCACTTCGCCTCCAGCCAATCCCGGCACCTCGCGCGGCGCAGAACCGTCGACGTCGTAGAGCCGGATCGTGGGACCGGGCCCTCGTGCGGCAATCGTGGAGCCGTCTGGCGAGACGACCCAGGCGTCGACGCCCTCGGGCGTGATTGCAGCGGGCCGGCCCGGACCCAAATCGTGAAGAAACAGCCTCGTCTGGTGGCCGGACTCGACCGCGGAGACGATGATCCGCTTGCCGTCCGGAAGCCACCGCGCTCCGAAGTAGGCGAGACCGTTGGCTGGAAGTCTTCGCGGTTCGCCAGCTCCTGTCGGCAGCAGTTCCAGATAGGGGGAGGGAGGAGTGGCCGAAAGGCAAATCGCCCATCGTGAATCGGGGGAGAGTGCCACTGCGCGGCCGGCGCCCAGACGAACCGCCGCCGAACCGTCGGATCCTCGCAGATACGCGGCACTCTCGGGGCCACCGGCCTGCCCGGTCTCGGTGAAGAGCAGCAACTTTCCATCGTGCGACAGGTCCTCGAGCCACGACGCGTCGAGCCACGAGAGATCACGACCGTCGTCTCCGCGGAGCTGCGCGACCATGACGGCGCGGTCGTCGGTGTGAGCGATTACGAGGCGCCCGTCGGGCAG
>JANOZI010000892.1:0-4359 GCA_031429375.1 Acidobacteriota bacterium
CCAGTTGTTGCACCCAGTCAAGTTGATACATTCAGTTAGCGTCCCCAACGACGCATGGCCGGCCGGTCGCAGCACATAAGCCGGCGTCAATCGTACCCCAAAGGCCAGATCGGTCGCAGCGTATCCCCCCGCTTTCGTGCCCGGCGAAGACAAGAGTCCGCCAATCCGGCGCGCGATTTCCCTTATCGGCAGCGATTGCGATCGTCGATCACCGCAGCGATCTCGAAAGTCGGGCGTGCATTGCGGCTTTCGGCGCATTCGGTCGAGATTGGAATGGTCGTTGCTATCTGTCCATTCGCACTTCGACATTTTGCACTTCCGACGCCCCTGTAAGCGCACGTGTGTCGTCCGCATGCGCGCTGCCGTGGCCAGACTAATCGTCGGTGTCGACCCCTGAAGGGTGATGGCCACTATGACCACGATTCGCCGATACGCCGCCCGCCGCCCCGCCCATCTCCTTCTCGCATTCGTTGCCGCGATCATTCTCGTGGCCGGCCGCGGTTCGGGCCACCTGGGGCTCTTACAGGCGCAGGTGAATCCAATCCCGGCCGAGAACCTGCTGGAGGGCACTCCACGTCCGGAGTGGGAGGTCTTCGGCAACGGGGATCCGGCGATTCAAGGGTTCGCCACCGACATGAGCGTGAATGTCGGAGGGACGGTGGACTTCAAAGTTGACGTGAACCCCGCGACGCCCTTCCACCTCGATATCTATCGACTTGGCTACTACCAAGGGATGGGAGCACGGCGCGTTGACTCAATTCTGAACCGGGCAGGGACGTCGCAAGGCAGTTGCGTGCCCGATGGAACCACGGGACTCGTCGACTGCGGCAATTGGACCGTCTCGGCCAGTTGGCCCGTGCCTGTCGATGCGGTCTCGGGCGTTTATATCGCCAAGGCCGTGAGGGACGGCACGCACGAGTTTGCCGAAACCGAGGGCGCGAGTCACATCGTGTTCGTTGTTCGCGACGACAGCCGGCCGGCCGACGTGTTGCTGCAGACCTCCGATACGACCTGGCAGGCGTACAACAAGTACGGCGGCGCCAACTTGTATTGCGGTGGCCCGGTCGCCAATACCGGCGCCTACGCCCAGTCATGCGCCGGACGCGCCACCAAGGTGAGCTACAACCGGCCCTTCGACACCCGCGGCCACAGCCCCCAGAGCTTCCTGTTCAACGCCGAATACCCGATGATCCGTTTCCTCGAGGCCAACGGCTATAACGTCAAGTACTGGTCCGGGGTCGACACCGATCGACGCGGCGCTGCGCTGACCGGTGCGGCCAAGCCCAATACCATCATGTCGGTGGGCCACGACGAGTACTGGTCCGGGGGTCAGCGGACGGCGGTCGAGAACGCGCGCTCTGCAGGCGTCAACCTGGCCTTCTTCAGCGGCAACGAGGTGTATTGGAAGACGCGCTGGGAAGCGAGCCATCGCACGCTGGTCTCATACAAGGAGACGGTAGCGGGCGCAAAGAGCGATCCCGCCGTTGATGCCAATGGCCAGCCGATTTGGACCGGCACCTGGCGCGACCCGCGATTCAGCCCGCCGGGCGACGGCGGACGGCCCGAGAACGCGCTGATCGGCTCGATCTGGACGGTCAACAACGGCACCTCCGCTATCACCGTTCCCGCCTCGATGGCCGGCATGCGTCTCTGGCGGAACACGCGCGTCGCCAACCTGACATCCGGCGAAGCGACCCTGGCCGCCGGCTCTCTCGGTTACGAGTGGGGCGAAGATCTCGACAACGGCTTCCGGCCGGCCGGCCTGCTTCATTTGTCGTCCACGACCGTGAACGGCGTCGAAAAGATCGTCGACTTCGGTGCCAACGTCGGCATCGGCAACGCCACCCATCACTTGACGCTCTACCGCCGCGGCAGCGCCCTGGTCTTCGGCGCGAGCACCGTGCAGTGGGCGTGGGGGTTGGATCGTGAGCACGACGACAACCAATTCGGCCCGCACTCCCACACACCGGATCAGGCCATGCAGCAGGCGACCGTCAACCTGCTCGCCGACATGGGCGCGCAGCCGTCGACCTTGCGCGTCGGCGACGGTCTCTTTTCAGCGTCGCAGAGCAACGACTCAATTCCGCCGAGCTCCACCATCGTGTCACCGATTACGGGGACGTTTGAAAGCGGTTCGCCGGTCTTGATCTCCGGCACCGCCAACGACGCACAGGGACAGGTCGCCGGTGTCGAAGTGTCGGTCGACAACGGCGCCACGTGGCGCGCGGCGCAGGGCCGAACCGCGTGGTCCTTCAGCTGGGTTCCGGGAACGCCCGGGCCCGTGTCGATTCGCAGCCGCGCCGTTGACGACAGCGGTAATTTGGAAACGCCCGGCGGCGGCGTCACGGTGTCCGTCGTGTCGTGCCTCTACCCGTGCGCAAGTTTGTGGCGACCCACGCAAGTGCCGACCAACCTCGATGCCGGCGCCGCCACACTCGAGTTGGGCGTGCGATTCAAGAGCGACATCGACGGGTTCATTACGGGCGTGCGTTTCTACAAGGCCCCGGCAAACGGCGGCACCGCGCAGAATCCGCACACGGGCAGCTTGTGGTCGGCCAACGGCACCCGTTTGGCGACCGCGACGTTTACGAGTGAGACGGCCTCGGGCTGGCAAGAGGTGACCTTTGCCCCACCGGTCGCGATCCTCGCCAACACCACGTATGTCGCGTCCTATTTCGCCCCCTTCGGCCACTACTCGTATGACAACTTCTACTTCGACAACCGGGTGGTCGACTCTCCGCCGCTTCATGCTCTGCCGGGGGATGGGTCTATCGAAGTGGGCGGCAACGGGTTGTATTTCAACGGCGGCAGTGGCTTCCCCACTTCCAGCTTCCGCGCCACCAACTACTGGGTCGATGTCGTCTTTGCGCCGACGCTACAAGACGCGATTCCGCCCGTGATCTCGTCGATCAAGGCCTCGACCATCGACAGCTCCAAAGTCGCGGTCTCATGGTTGACCAACGAAGACACGAAGTGGCGGCTTGACTACGGCACCGATCCGAACATCCTGAGCGATACGATTCCGCCGGCCGGCACGCTGTCGGTGACGAACAACAATTTCGCCACCCAGCACCGCGTGACGCTCACCGGGCTGCAGCCGAACACGACGTACTACTACCGCATCACGGCGATCGACCGATCCGCGAATCAGACGGTGGCGCTCCCACCGACGTTCACGGTACCGGGCCCGACGCTGCGAGACACGGCCTCGACCGATTTCGCTGCCGGCACACGCACAGGCACCTACGTGTCTGAGTCGGCCGACGGCGAAGTGATCCTGTCGCCAACCATCGGGTCTGAATTTTCCGGGCCGGCGCTGCCCGCGGGCTGGGTGGTCGTCCCATGGAGCCAGTCAGGCTACTCCACGATCAAAGACGGGGTTCTCGTCGTGGACGGCGCGCGCGTCGCGACGTGCCAGATCGGCACCAATGGCGCCTGCCTCCCGGGCGAGACGACGACCTCGACGCCTTCTGCGGTGTTCACGCCGTCGCACTCCCTTGATTTTTCGGCGCGGTTCTCGGGCAGCTCGTTCCAGCACGCCGGCTTCGGCGTGACCTTCGCTGATGCGAGCGAACCCTGGGCGATCTTCAGCGTGATGCCCACGCAGACCGGCGGAGTCGAGCTCTTCGCGCGCACCAACCTCAACGGCGGAGGCGGCGGCACGACATCGCTCGGCACCGGCTTACTCGGGGCCTTCCACCGCTACCGGATCGATTGGAACGCCGCCAGTGTCGTCTACTACGTCGACGGCACGATCGTGGCGCAGCACGCGCTGACGGTCGCAGGGCCGATGCGCCCCGTCGCCGCCAGCGACTTCGACGAATTCGGCGGCACCGTGTTCGTCGACTGGATGCGGATGACTCCCAACGTCACCCCGGGCGACTTCGTGTCCCGCGTGTTCGATGCCAATTCCGCCGTGGACTGGAAGAGCATTCAGTGGGCCGCGAAGACGCCGGCCGGCAGCACGCTCGCCATCAGCGTCCGCACTGGCGACACGCCGACACCGCCGCAGACCCCGGACGGCACCTGGACGGCATTTGCCCCCGTCGCCTCGGCCGGTGCGCTGTCGCTGCGTTCGCGCTACATCCAGTATCGCGCCGACATGACGACGTCCGATCCCCACAAGACGCCCGAACTGGAAGACATCATCATCAGCACGGGCAACAGCCCGGTGGCCATGCCGGATTTTGCCGCCCTTGGCAAGAACACCACGCATACCTTCCCGCCGTCAGGGCTCGGCAGTTTGACGGCTAACGACACCGACGGCGACGTGAACGACACGCTCACCGTCGCGGCCGTGACTCAACCGTCTCGTGGCTCTGCCGTCGTCAACGCCGACGGTTCGGTCGTCTACACGCC
>JANOZI010000893.1:0-2913 GCA_031429375.1 Acidobacteriota bacterium
GGTCCGTCGAACTTCGCGGTGAAGTCGCGCAGCACGTCTCTGATGGCGGGGTCGCCGCCCGGCTCGTCACACCCGGGGAACTCGCCAAACACCACGGCGCCGGCGCGCGCGAGCATGCCCGACTGATCGAGCTGCGTCAGCATGCGGTGAACCCGGTAGGGGCGCTCGCCAATGTCCTCGAGAAACAGGATGCAGCGCTCCGGTACGTTGACGGCCCACGGCGTGCCGAGCAGCGCGACCATCTGCGTCAGCGTGCCTCCGGCCAGTTCGCCGGAGGCCTCGCCCTGCCGCAGCACCTCGAGTTGTGGCGGCCGCATTTCGCCCGCTGGGTCCGCGCTCATCATCACTCGCCGGAACGACACCTCGTCGTATCCTTCCGTTCCCTTCGACAGCCGTTTGTCGATCATCGGCCCGTGAATGGCCGTCAAGCCGTGCTGGAGGTAAAACGCCAGCAGCGCGGTGATGTCGCTGTAACCAATCAGCGCCTTGCGCGATTCGCGCATCAAGGCCGGGTTCAGCAGCGGCAGGACCTGGGCGCTGCCATAGCCACCGCGCATGCAGACCAGCGCCGCGATCGACGGATCCGCCCACGCCCGGTGAATCGCCTGGGCACGGCCCTCGGCGGAACCGGCCACGAACCGATCGCGCGCGAAGAGCGAATCGTCGTAGACCGCTTCCAGCCCCAGGCGCTGGAGCTCGGCCACGCCGCCGCCGACTTCTTCGGCGGCGAACGAGCTGGCCGGCGCGACGAGCGCCACGCGGTCGCCCGGCGACAGCCGCCGCAGCTTGATCACAGATAGGCCGCCATTTCGGCCGCCACGATCTGATGTTCCTCCCGCCCGAGCAACCCGCGCAGCTCGCGGACGCGCGCGACGGCACCCGTGCGGGGCCCGAGGAGGAAGCGCTCCTTCGCCTTCTTCAACCGGCCAAACGCATCGTCCACGCGCGCGGCCGGGATGTGGCCGCTTTCCATCGCGCGCACCAGCGCTTCGAGCGTGCGGCCCTGCAGGTCGACGTCGCCGCTGCACACCAGCACGCCGTCACAGCCGGCGCGAATGGCATCGACCGCGGCGCCAGGCACGTCGTACTTCGCGCTCACCGCCTTCATTTCCAGATCGTCACTCAGGATCACGCCCTCGTACTTCAGCTCGTCACGTAACAGCGCCTGCACCACCATGGGCGACAGCGTCGCGGGACGGTTCTCGTCCAGCGCGGGCACCAGGACGTGGGCGGTCATGATGAACGCGACCCGTTCGGCAATCGCCGCGCGAAACGGCTCGAGCTCGATCGCGCGCAGGCGATCCGGGTCGTGCTCGACCACCGGCAATTCGTGATGCGAGTCGGTGCTGGTGTCGCCATGGCCCGGAAAATGTTTGCCGCAGGCGGCAAGGCCGGCGTCCTGGAGGGTCCTGATGATGACGCGGCCGAGCCGCGCCACATCCTCGGCGCGTTCGGCCAACGCACGATCGCCGATCACCGGGTTGCTGGGGTTGGTGTGAATGTCCAGCACCGGCGCGTAATCGAGCGTGATGCCGACGGCCCGCAGCTCGCGGGCCAGGGCCGTGGCAAAGCGGGCGGCAAGCGCGTCCGACTCCGAGCCGGCGCGGCCGAGCGTCGCCATCGGCGGCCACCTGGTGAAGGGCTCCTTCAGCCGTGCGACCCGCCCGCCTTCCTGGTCGACGCTGACCCATGCGGGCGCGGTCCGGCCGAGGCCTTCGCTTTCAGCGGCGAGCTCGGCGACCTGTTCGGGCTCTTCGATGTTGCGGCTGAAGAAGATCACGCCGCCCAGATCGAATTCCCTGGCCAGCGCACGCAATTCAACCGGTATCGACGTGCCCGGGAGGCTTCCGATCAGGAACTGTCCGATGTCGCGTCGTGTGGCTAAAGGCACATGTGATCCGTCTGATTCCGTCGGGCACCCCTTTAAGGGGCGCCCGACAAATTATAATTGCGGCGTGCGTATCTCCGCGTCGGCTCCCACGCGAATTGATCTGGCCGGCGGGACGATCGACATCTGGCCCCTGTACCTTTTCCATCCCGGCGCGCAAACCCTGAACGTCGCGATCAGCTTGCGGGCCCATGCCGTCATCGAACGCCGTCCCGACGAGCGCATCGAACTGGTGTCGGAAGACACCGACCGGCTCGTCAACTTGTCGGCCGATCAGCTGCACGCCGATAACACGCTGCCGTTGGTCGCCAAGCTGGCGCACCGGTTTGGGGCACGCGGATTGCGGCTGACCACGCGCGGCGAATCGCCGGCCGGGGCCGGCATTGCCGGATCGTCCGCCCTGAACGTCGCCGTGTGTGGCGCCCTGGCCCGGTTCACCAGGCAGGACTTCGAGCCCGAGGCGCTGCTCGACATCGCCAAGGACGTGGAAGCGCAGGTGATCAGGGTGCCGACCGGCCTGCAGGACTACCGGCCCGCGATGTACGGCGGCGTCGCGGCGATCGAGCTCGACGCCGGCCAGCCCCGGCGTGTGCCACTCGACATCGATCACCGCGCCCTCGAGAGCCGCCTCGTGCTCTGCTACACCGGCGAGCCGCGTAATTCCGGCACCAACAACTGGGACATCACCAAGCGGCACATCGACGGCGACCGTCACATCTTCGAGTGCTTCGAGCGGATTCGCGACACCGCGGCCGCCATGCGACAGGCCTTGACCAGCGGCGACTGGGACGCCACCGCACGGTGCCTGGCCACCGAATGGCAGAACCGGAAGCGGCTGGCCCCCGGGGTCACCACCCCGGTGATCGACGGGCTGATCGCGCGCGCGATGGCGGCAGGCGCAGCCGCGGCCAAGGTCTGCGGCGCGGGCGGCGGCGGCTGCCTGTTCTGCCTGGTGCCTCCGGAACACGTGCCGGCAGTCAGGGAAACACTCGGCGCCGGCGGCGCGCGGCTGCTGGACTTCCGCA
>JANOZI010000894.1:0-2423 GCA_031429375.1 Acidobacteriota bacterium
CTCGCTGACGAAGAAAGGCCGCGCCCTCACGGATGCGATGAACGCCATCGCCGCATGGGCAGAAAAGTGGATCGAACTCCCGGCCGATAGCGCGCGACCCAAGACCCGCAAGCGCGCCTGATCACGGACGGGCCACAGAGACACAGAGACACAGAAACACAGAGACACAGAGAAAAACAAACTCTTTTCGCCGCTCCTCAACATCTCTGGGCTGCCGCGGCACTTCTTGTCTTTCTTGGCGAAGCTAATGCTGGGATCATGGGATACGCGGCTGAGGTCCGCCTGATTCGCCTGATTCGCCTTCGAGACAAGAGCTTTTTTCGAAATGCATTCTGAAAAAGGATTCTCTGTGTCTCTGCGACTCTGTGGCACGACGGACCGTCAAGCTCCGCCGGCCCGCCAGAGCGGACGCACGATCGCGACCAGCACAGCGGCGGTGATCGCGAAGACCGTGGTGAGCGCCACTGCGTAGCCGGTCCTGCCGTACAGGAAATTCCCGGTGGCAAAGAGCGCCGACCAGATCATCGTGCAGCCGGCCAGCCACCCCACGAGCGCCCGCGGAATGTTCTCCTCGGCCCCATCCGGCGGCAACGGCCCCACTTCAGCACGGATGCGCGTCCAACCCGGCCCGAACGGCCGGACCTTCCGGTAAAACTCGCGCAGCACGGCGCGATCGGTCTGCGGGCCCAGGTAGGCCGCGGCGATCCAGCACGCCGTCGTGATCACGACCGTGATCAACAACGCCTGCGAGGTGGTGAACTCGGTGCCGCGCCGCGCCAGCACCAGCAGTCCGGCCGAGACCAGGAACGAGCTCGTCATCGCGACGACTTCGCTGGCGGCATTGACCCGCCACCAGAACCATCGCACGAGGTAGAGCAGGCCGGTGCCGGCGCCGATCTGCAGGATGATGTCGAACGCCTGCTTCGCGGTATCGAGCAGGTAAACCATGCCGGCGGCACACACGAACAAGCCGATGGTCGTGACCCGCCCGACCCGGACGTAATGCTGCTCGCCGGCATCGCGCCGGATGAAGCGCCGGTAGAAATCGTGCACCAGATACGAGGCGCCCCAGTTGAGGTGTGTCAGGATGGTCGACGAGTTGGCGGCGATCAGTCCGCCCACCATCAGACCAATGAAGCCCACTGGCAGGAACTTGAGCATCGCCGGATACGCGATGTCGTGGCCGAGCAGGTTCGGATCGAGGTTGGGGAACGCGCGCTGGATGTCCGACAGCTCCGGATAGACGACGAGTGAGGCCAGCGCGACGAGAATCCACGGCCACGGCCGCAACACGTAGTGGGCGACGTTGAAGAACAGCACGGCGCCCAGCGCATCGCGCTCGGATTTCGACGCCAGCATCCGTTGCGCAATGTAGCTGCCCCCGCCCGGCTCGGAACCGGGATACCACACCGCCCACCACTGCACCGCCACCGGCATGATGAAGACCGCCACCGCCAGGTCCCAGTTGTTGGTGAAATCCGGGAGCATGTTCAGGTAGTGGAGGTTGCCGGGACCCTGGAGCGCCGACACCTTGTCGATGAGCGCCGACAACCCGCCGACTTCGGGTGCGTTGACCGCGAAATAGGCGGCCGCGATCACCGCCGACATCTTGATGAAGAACTGGATCATGTCGATCACGAGCACGCCCCACAGCCCGGCGTGCGCCGCGAAAATCACGTTCAAGGTGCCGACGCCCAGCAGCGTTTGCCACCTGGGCAAGCCGAACAGCACCGCCGCAATCTTGCAGGCCGCGAGGTTCACCGTCGCCATGATCATGCAGTTGTAGAGCAGGCCGAGATAGACCGCACGGAAACCACGGACGACACTGGCGGCCTGGCCCGAGTAGCGGATCTCGTAGAACTCGAGGTCGGTCAGCACGCCCGAGCGCCGCCACATCCGCGCGTAGAAAAAGACGGTCGACACCCCGGTCAGCACGAACGCCCACCACACCCAGTTGCCCGCGACGCCGTTGCGCCGCACGATGTCGGTCACGAGGTTGGGCGTGTCGCTGCTGAACGTCGTGGCCACCATCGACAGGCCGGCCAGCCACCACGGCACCGCGCGGCCCGACGCGAAGAACTCCGAGGTGTTTTTGCCGGCGCGGCGGCCGAAGAAGAGCGCCGGGACGAAGCAGACGATGAGGGTCGCGGCCACGATCAGCCAGTCGAGCAGTTGGAGCCGCATCGCGCAGACTATACAACGGCACCCCTAAAGGGGTGCCCTACGAGCGGCGCTCTCACGGCACCCAGGGGTGCCCTACGAGCGGCGCCCTAACGGCACCCCTAAAGGGGTGCCCTACATAAACGGGTGCCCGACGAGCGGCGCTCGAGAAACGTAGGGCACCCCTTTAGGGGTGCCGTCCGCGCTACAATTAATGGTTTAGCGCAACCGCGGAGGAGTTCAACGAGTGGCGAAGATCAAGG
>JANOZI010000895.1:0-10641 GCA_031429375.1 Acidobacteriota bacterium
CGTTGGCCTGTTCGAGCAGCTTCGGCCACATCGCGCTGGTGCCGGTGGCCTGCACGGTGAGCTTGTTGTCGCTGACCCGCCCGACCATGTCGAAGTTCAGGTACGCCGCGAGCTGATCGAGCGGCACCGGCGGCGTGGTGACAAACGCGTTGGAGCCGAGCAGGCCGAGCTCTTCGCCCGACCAGAAGGCGAGCAGCAGGTTGCGCTTGCGCGGCTGCTGGCTGAGCGCCTCGCCGATCGCCAGCACGGTGGCCGTGCCCGACGCGTTGTCGTCGGCGCCGTGATGGATCTGGTTCGCCTCGTCTTTACCCGCCAGCGATCCGCCGGTGGTGCCACGGCCGAGGTGATCGTAGTGCGCGCCCGCGGCCACCCACGGCTTGCTGACGCCGCTCACCGTTCCGCTCGCCGGAAGGTAGGCGACCACGTTGTTGCCGGTCTGCTGCTGGCGAATGACGTTCGCGTTCAGGGTGACGGTAATGTTCGGGATCGCAAACCCCGCGACGTGCGGGTTGCCGCTATCGAGCTCCTTCTGCACGTCGTCGAGCTTCTTGCCGGCCGCCGCAAAAATCGGGTCCGCAACCGTGCCGCGGATGCTGGCGGCGACCAGGCCCGAACCCGCGATTGCCGTATCAAAACTCATCGGCACGACTTCGCCCGCATTGGGCGATCGTGGCCCGGTGACGACCAGCATGCCTTTCGCGCCTCGTTGCCGCGCCGCCTGGGCCTTGTAGCGCAAGTCGGCGTAGCGCGCCAGGATCGCGCGCGTCTTCTGATCGGCATCTTCGGGAAAGTAACGCAGCACCAGGACAATCTTGTCTTTCACGTCGAGCCCGGCGTAGCTGTCGTAGCCGAAGTTCTGCGCCTCGGGAACGACCAGTCCGTAGCCGGCAAACACCACCGCGCCGGTGGCCTGCGCCGTGTCGGAGAACGAGAGCGCCTGGACGTTGGCGATGCCGTCGAAGGTCGCGCTGTCGCCTTTCGGCTGCGCGATGGTGATCTTCGAGCCGCCGTCTTTCGAGCCGGCGGTGAAGGTGAAGGGCATGCGGAAGTCGGTCATACCGGGCAGCGGCTTGGCGCCAATGCGCTTGAGCTCGGCGATCAGATAGTCAGCCGCGAGCTTCTCGCCATTCGATCCGGTGAGCCGCCCCTCGAACCTGTCTGACGCCAGCGTCTGCACGTGCGTCCTGGTCTTGGACTGTGTTGCAGTTTGCGCGAATGATGGGGCATTGGCGACCAGGCCAGCGGCAACAATCGCGAGAGAGACGTGCTGTTTGAAACGCATTTGATCAGCCCAATGAGGACTCGGTGTCCTCGGTGTCCTCGGTGGTTAACGTTTGGGGGTCTGGCGCGGTCCCGCCGCTTTCAAAGCAGCCATGGCCGCCTGATGATTCCATTGAGCTAGATAAATCTGTCCCGGCGCACCCGCACCGCCGGCCCTGCTCGACGTGAACGCCAGCTGCGTGCCGTCCGGCGACGGCACCGGCAGGCCGTCGAAGCCAGGCGAGTAGGTGATGCGCACGGGCTCTTTCGTGCCCGCCTTGTCGACCATGAAGACCTCGAAGTTCTCGAAGCCGAGTTTGTTCGACGCAAACACGAAATACTCGCCCGACGGATGCTCGTACGGGGCCCAGCTCATCGCGCCGAAATCCGTGATCTGCTTCTTGTCGGTGCCATCCGCCTTCATCGTCCACACGTTGGCGATCAGGCCGTTCTCTTCGAAGTGTCGCCACACGATGCGGCCGTCCTTCGTGAAGAACGTGCCGCCGTCGTAGCCCGGGTCGGTGGTCAGCCGCTTCTGCTCCGAGCCGTCGGCCTTCATGATGTAGACCTCGGCGAAGAACGACGCATCGAGCGCCAGCTGCTTCTGCTCCGCGGCAGACAGCGTGCGGTTGTAGGCGTCGCGCATCGACGAGAACACGATCCACTGGCCGTCCGGCGAGTAGCCGCCCTCGGCATCGTAGCCCTTCGCCGTCGTCAGCCGCTTCGTCGTGCCGGTCTTCTCGCTGAACGCGAAAATGTCCATCTCGGGGTCGTAGTCCCACGCGTAGCGGCGCTCTTTTCCCGACGCGCGGAACGCGAGCTCATCGTCCTGGTACTGCTTTGATTTCGGATCGAGGTGCGTCGAGCCGAACATGATCTCGTCGCTGCCCGGGCGAAAAAACGCGCACGTGGTCTTGCCCATGCCGGGCGAGATCCGCTTGTTCTCGCCGGTGGCAAGATCCAGCACGTAGATTTGGTAGAACGGATTGCCGGGCTCGCGCTCGCTCTGGAACACCAGGCGCTTGCCGTCGGGCGCCCAATAACCTTCGCCGGCCCGCTTGCCTTCGACCGTCAGCCGCCGCACGCGGCTGAGGAAGTCACGTTCGGTCGGCTCCTGGGTTTGCGCGGCTGCGGCCAAACCGCAGAGCACCATTGCAGCAACAATCAAGACCTTGGGCATTTGTGTTTCCAGCGCCAACCGATCGCGGAACTTCCGCCTTCACGCCAGGCGCTTCGGCGGGACGCGCTACCTGTCCCCGTATCTGTCCCGGTAAATGGGAGTCTTCCATTCTAACGGTGCTGCCTGCGGCGGCCAAACTGCCTATCCGTGTTCTACGATGGGCCATGCACATGGCGGCAAAACTGAGCCTATTAGCCTTTTTGGCGGTTTCTGCGTCCCTCGCCGCGGCTCCTGGCGACGTTCGGATGCTCGAAGTCACCGGCGAGGGCGCGAAGTACTGGCCGCGCTGGCGCGGGCCGTCGGGCCAGGGCGACGTGCCGGCGGGGCAATATGTCGATCGCTGGTCGCCGACGCTGAACGTGCAATGGAAGATCGCGGTGCCCGGCCGCGGCAATTCGTCGCCCATCGTCTGGGGCGATCGGATCTTCCTGACGACCGCGCGCGACAACGGCCGCCGGCTGTCGATGCTGGCGTTTGCGCGTAAGGACGGCCGCACGTTGTGGGAAGCCGACGTCCCCTACACCGGCGTCGAGTACGTGCACCACAAGAACGGCTATGCCTCGGCGACGCCCGCCACCGACGGCGAATTCGTCTACGCCTCGTTCGGGCGGCATGGCCTCGCCGCGTTCGACTTCAACGGCAAGCTGGCCTGGCACCGCAAGTTCGGCGTGATCGACAACTATCACGGGCCGGCCGGCTCGCCCGTGCTCTACAAAGACCGCATCTTTCTCTACCAGGATCAGAATCCGGTGCAGGGCCAAACCGCGTTCGTGGCCGCGTTCGACAAGAAGACGGGTCGCACCATCTGGAACACGCCGCGGCGCGAGACGATCGGCTGGGGCACTGCGGTTGTGATCAATACGGGCACGCGCGACGAGCTCGTCGTCAGCAGCGAGCAGCGGGTTACGGCGTATGACCCCGACACCGGCAAGGAGCTCTGGACCGTTCGCGGCATGACCTATGAGGTGATTCCGACTCCAGTCGTCGGGCACGGGTTCGTGTTCGCCTCGTCGGGCCGCGCCGGCCCGACGCTGGCTATTCGTCCGGGCGGCAGCGGCGACGTCACGGCGACCCATGTGGCCTGGAGCTCGCCCAGGGGATCACCCTTCGTTCCCTCAGCAATCGTCGTCGGCGATCTGCTTTACCTGATCAACGACATGCAGAGCATCCTCACCGTCGTCGAAGCCGCCACGGGAAAGCTCGTGTACCAGAATCGCCTCGGCGTCGCGATGCGCGAGGGTTTCTCGGCGTCGCCGATCCATGTCAACGGCAAGGTGTTCTTCACGAATGACGATGGGCAGACGTTTGTGGTGGAGGCGGGGCGGACGTTCAAGCTGCTGCACGTGAACGAGCTGGGCGCGCAGACGCTCGCATCACCGGCCCTCGTAGACGGCACCTGGTATTGGCGCACGGCCGACGCTCTGTTTGCGATCCGCTAACCCCCCTTGTGTCCTTGCTCCGACGTGGTGCCGCTGTCCGTAGCGGGCTCGCGGAGAAGTCGCCCGGCGTTCGCGACTCGTCTCGGCGGTCAAATGTCGCTCGGCGCACCAAGCGCTTGGGCGAACTCGCGCACCTCTTGGCTCAAACAACGCCGGGTCTTGGCCTCCGCTCCATTTGACGACGGGATGCTTGACTGCGCCTCGCTCGACGCTCACGCCGGGCGACCTCTCCGCGTCACGCCCGCGCACCGGACTGGCAGCCGGAGGGCGCGTTAGCGCGACGAGCGGTTGGTTTGAGAAAAACCGGTGAGCTTACGTGGCGCTTCATGAGCTGGGCCCAACGGTTTTTGCTCAAAGCAACCTCTCGGCGCGTGGCGGGGCCGGCTGCAATCGACGGCCTCCGTGCTCTCCGTTCTTCTCCGTTTTCTCGGAAGGTTTGCTTATCGCATTTGCAGCGACAGCTCGGTCGGCTTGCCCGCAACCACCGTGACCTTCTGCGGCGCCGATTTCAGCGATTCATGCCACACGCGGAGCTCATACGTCCCGGGCGGGATGTTATCCAACGAAAAACGTCCGTCTGCGCCGGTGACGGCCGCGGCATCGTCTGTGACGATCAGCCACCCGCGCATCCAGGGATGCGTGTTGCAGCTCAGGCGCACCGTGCCGGCGCCGCCGATCGGCTTGCTGACGTTGAGGCCGGCGATCGGCAACGCCACGTTGAAGATCGTCCTGCCGCTCTCGAGCTGCGCGTTGGTGGTGTGCAGGATCGGATCCTTGCTGGTCGTCCGAACGTTCGCATTCGGCCTGGCGATCTGCACGCGAGGCGCGAAGTGGCACTTGTCGTTCGTCACCGTCGTCTCGGGTGCCGCGCGCCTGACGCCGGTCAGGATCACCACCGCATTGGCGAGGCGGCCCTGGCCGTCAACCACGATGGCGTTGTCGGGCAGCTCCTGGCCGCAGATTTTCTGATCGATCGTGACGCGCACCGGCGCAAGGCCCCTGGCGCTCGTGGTGATCGTCCCGCTGATGCTGCCGGTAGTTTGCTCGTAGGGCACCCCTTTTCCGTAGGGCACCCCTTTATGGGGTGCCTGTGCCTCCCCGTTTTCGTAGGGCACCCCTTTATGGGGTGCCTGCGGTGCCTCGCCCGCCGACGCTAGCGCCGCGCACGCACAGGCTCCAAGTATTCCCAGAGTAAGTAGCCGACCCATCGCACTCCCTGTTCTTCCCGTTCGTTGAGCGGAATCATGACGCCGAGCGATCCGGCCAGCGCGCCGGTTCGCGTCAAGCCTTTGCGCACCTGCGGCGTGAGCGCGAGCTCGCGGTTCTCGCCGTTCAGCTCCACCCCGAAGGTCCACGTGTTGGGCGCGGCGCTCGTGTCGCGCCCGAGATAGAGGTTGTAGACATAGGCGCGGCCAGTCTTCTCGGGATCGACTGGCAGCTCCACCTTCGCTTGCGCCTGCACGTACCACTCACGCAGCATCGTACCTGCCGTGATGAACGGCTCGAAGATGAAGGTGCCGTGGCCGGTGCCCTTTTCCTCGCTGCCAGTTGGGATCACGGCTTCGAGCCCGACCGAGACGATACGCGCGTTGGTCGTGCCTGCGTAGGCCGTGTACTTGAAGGCGGCCTCGATGTCGCCCAGGCCGCCGCTGCGAGAGCTGCCGAAATCCGTGGCGGCCACAGGAAACGCGAGTTCGTACATCGCGCGCTTGCCGATGCGCTTCTCGAACAGCGCGACAAACTCGATATCGGTGAGCGCGGGCGAGCCGGCCTCGGTCTTGTGACTGATCGCCGGAAGGACCAGGAACTCATCTTCGGGGAACGCCTTCTCGGTGATGATCGGCCGCGGGAAGTTCAGGTTGCCCATCGGCCAGCCGCGGTCCTTGCAGAAACCGCGGATGTGCGTCACGAATCCGCCGATCTGTTCAGGCGTCAGCGAATCCTCGAAGCCCGGCATTTCGGACGAGAGCCCGACACCGGGCCCGCCCTTGGCGATCGCGCGTTCCCAGTCGGGGTCGGGCTCGGGCGTCGTGACGCGGCAATCGGTGAAGTCCATCGGCACCACCGTGATGGTGGGCTCCTTCACCTGCCCCGATCCATCGTCCGCATGACAGCGCGCGCACCACGCGCCCCACATTTCGGGAATCGTCGTCGGCGCGGCGCCCTGCTGGCTTGCAGACAGCGCTGCTGCAAGTAGAAACGTGATCAACCACCAGACTATGCCGGATGGGCGTGCGATTCTCCAAAGATGAGATGAGGTCGCAAGTCCTCAGGGCAAATTAGCGATTCCCGCGTTGCCGCTCTTGCCCGGCGCTCCGGTCACCGCCGCCTTGGTGAACGCGCCCAGCAGTCGCAGCATGCTGTCGTGCTTGTCCCAGTAGTTGCCCTTGTCGGCGTCGAACCGGATCAGCGTCATGTTCGGATCGTCGAGCCCATCAGGAAACCACGTTCGCTGCACGGGCGTGTAGAGCTCGGCGAGGCGGGCGCGATCGACGACGACGCTGGCGCGGCCGGTGAGGTGGAGAAACGCGCCGTCTTTTTCATTCTGGAAAATCAGTGACGTCTGCGCGCCGGATTCAATCGCGCGCACCTTGCCGCTGCGGTTATCGGTGATGAACCAGAGCGTGCCGTCGAAGGGGTCGGCGCCGCCAACGACTCCTAACGGGCGTGCCGACACCGCTTCGTCGCTCGCGGTCACCATCATCGCGATCTGAAAGCTCGTCAGCAGCTCTCGGACTTTTTCGAGCGCTTCATTTTCGATTAGTTGTTCTTTATGATCGAGGGCCATGCGAGGTGCGGTGCAAGAGCCTCGCCGATCTCGAAGCTCGTCCTTGACACGCAGGTGGCGGCGGAGTTCTTGCACAGCTGACGCCGATCTCCCGTGCGCGCCGCACAGGACCCCAGGATGGTGACAATGTCAAAGTCGAAGAAAACTCAGAATAAGAAAACGGATGGCGGCTCTGCGGCAAAGTCGCGGCCGACCACCAGCGGTCCGGCCAGGCCCAGGCCCGATCTGTCGGATGCGCTCGAGTCGAAGATGGCCGCCACCGAAGAGCTGGCCCGCGCGCGGCCGTTCAACGACATCAAGGCGGCGGAGTTCGATCGTGCGTCTCACACCGCCCCGCCCGAAGGTCCGGCCTACGAGCCGTCGGATGACGCCGCGACCGGCAGCACCCTCAGCGAAGCGAACGCATCGGACAAGGTGGGTAGCGGCGCGCCCCCTCTGGGCACCAATAAGACCATCGCGCCCCTCGATCGGGTCCGCGTCGACTCGAGCGGGCAGGCGCTCACCACCAACCTGGGCGTGCCGATTGGCGACAACCAGAGCTCGCTCAAGGCCGGACTGCGCGGCCCGACGCTGCTCGAAGACTTCATCCTGCGGGAGAAGATCACGCACTTCGATCACGAGCGCATTCCCGAGCGCATCGTGCATGCCCGCGGCTCCGGCGCGCACGGCTTCTTCGAGAGCTTCAAGTCGATGAAGCGCTTCACGAAGGCGTCGGTGTTCGAGCCCGGCAAGCAGACACCGGTATTCGTCCGCTTCTCGACCGTGGCCGGCGAGCGCGGCTCGGTTGACACCGCGCGCGATGTCCGCGGGTTCGCCGTGAAGTTCTACACCGATCAGGGCAACTGGGACCTGGTCGGCAACAACATTCCGATCTTCTTCATCCAGGACGCGATGAAATTCCCCGACCTGGTCCACTCGGTCAAGCCGGAGCCGCATCACGGCATGCCGCAGGCTGGCTCCGCGCACGACACTTTCTGGGATTTCGTGTCGCTGATGCCCGAGAGCACGCACATGCTGATGTGGGCGATGTCGGATCGCGGCATTCCGCGAAGCTATCGCACCATGCAGGGCTTCGGCGTCAACACCTATCGGCTGGTCAACGAGGCGGGTGATTCGGTGTTCGTCAAGTTCCACTGGCTGCCCAAGCAGGGCACGCACTCGCTGGTGTGGGACGAGGCCGTCAAGATCGCCGGCGCGGACGCGGATTTCCATCGCCGCGATCTGTGGGAAGCGATCGAAGCCGGCGCCTACCCGGAGTGGGAGCTCAACTTCCAGATCATCACCGAGGAGCAGGCGGAGAAGTTCTCGTTCGACATCCTCGATGCCACCAAGCTGGTGCCGGAAGAGCTCGTGCCGCTGACGCCGGTCGGCCGGCTGGTACTCAATCGCAATCCCGATAACTTCTTTGCGGAAACCGAGCAGGTCGCCTTCTGCACCGCGCATGTCGTGCCGGGAATCGATTTCTCCAACGATCCGTTGCTGGCGGGGCGCATCCATTCATACGTGGACACGCAGATCTCACGCCTGGGAGGTCCGAACTTTCACGAGATCCCGATCAACGCGCCGGTTGCGCAGGTGCACAACAACCAGCGCGACGGCATGCATCGGCAGGCGATCAATCGCGGCCGCGTGTCGTACGAGCCCAATTCGCTTGGCGGCGGCTGCCCGTTCCAGGCGGGCGCGGCGGGCTTTGTCAGCTTCCCCGAGAAGATGGAACGCAACGAGCACAAGGTCCGCGGCAAGGCGGAGCGTTTTGCCGATCACTACACGCAGGCCACGTTGTTCTGGAACAGCCAGACCGACGTCGAGAAGCAGCACATCATCAACGCGTTCCGCTTCGAGCTGACGAAGGTGCAGGTGCCGGCGATTCGCGAGCGGATGGTGTCGGGGCTGATGAACGTGGCGCCCGAGCTCGCGCAGGAGGTGGCCGACGGCCTGGGCATCACCGAGATGCCGGAGCCGATGCCGAAGGCCATGCAGAAAAAGGTCAGGCCCGAGGTCGCCGAGTCGAAGCCGCTGTCGCTGTTTGCGCGGCCGGGCAGTGTCGGGATCCAGACGCGGCGCATTGCGATCCTCGTGGCCGACGGCGTGAACGGCGGCGAAGCACAGGCCATCGCCGCGCGGCTCAGGGCCGAAGGCGCGGTGCCGGTGTTCGTTGCGCCGAAGCTGGGCGCGGTCAAGAGCGGCGCCGGCAAGGCGCTACAGGCCGACGCCTCGCTCGAAGTCTCGCCGCCGGTGGTGTTCGATGCCGTGGTGGTCGCCGACGGCGACGCGGCGGTTGACGCGCTGCTGAAGGACGCGCGGGCCATCGACTTCGTCAAGGAGCAGTACCGGCACTGCAAGGCGATCCTGGTCATGGGCACTGCCACGCGGTTGCTGCAGGAAGCTGGTATTCATCGCGCGCAGCCGTCGGGAGCGCCGGATCGCGGCCTGATCGTCGGCGAGGCGGGGAAGGTCGTGAAGGTCGCCGATGCGTTCATTGCGGCGGTCGCCGCGCATCGTCACTACGAGCGGGAGACCGACCCGCCTGCTGTCTGAGGGATGATTGGGATGATTGGGGCCAGGCCACGAAAATCACAGGGATGATTGGGGCCAGGCCACGAAAATCACAGGGATGATTGGGGCCAGGCCACGAAAATCACAGAAAGGGATGAAAAGGGTCAGGTCAAGACCTGTCCCTAATCATCCCTTTCTGTGATTTTCTTGACCTGACCCCTAGTCAGCTAGAAGCGATACTTCACGCCGAGTTTGAAGACGCGCGCGGCGATGATTTCCAAAGGCTGCAGGTAAGTCGAGCCGACGCGGTTGGTCTGGTCGGTGATCGTGTTGGTGTTCAGCGTGTTGTAAAGGTTGAACTCCGCCTCAATCGCCTGATTACCAAACGTCTTGATCCGCTTCGAAATGCGGTTGTCCCACAGCCTGGTCCACCCGTAGCGGCCGGCCTGCGGCTCGACGCGAATCGTGACGTTGACGTTATTGGCGTCGCGGACCTGCACTTCACGGAAGAAATAGTCGCCGCTCTGCACGCCGAGCGACGAGCCATACAGGAAGCCCCACGGCAGCTGGTAGCTGCCGCTGACACGGAACACGTAGTTCCACGACGGCCGGGCGAACTGGAAGTTCTGGACGCCGAAATTGTTCCCGGTGTTGGTGCCGGGGCCATACAACGCTTCATTCGGGTTCCTCGGCGCGTGGTTGCGTAGATCGCGATAGTCCGCGTCGAACGCGACCAGGAACGAGTAGTTGTTCGAGTACTGCTTGTTCAGCGTCACCCCCATCGCGTGGTAGCGATTTCTGCCTTCCGCCTGGACAATGCGCTCGATGTTCTGGCCGAAGGTCGGATAGGTATTCGGCACGGAATAGACAGTCAACGGCTGGTCGTCGGCGGTGCCGGTCACGTTGTCGCGGCCCGGATCGATGACCGTACGCGTCACCGTGTAAGCGTCATACGGCAGCGCGAGGTTGATCGCCTTATTGGCGTTGCCGTCCATCTTGCGAACGTAGTTGAACTGCACGGTCAGGACCCGGCTCAGACCGAGGTCAAGGCCGGCGGTGTATTCATCGACGAATGGTCCCTTGAGATTCGGATCGATCGTGCGGTTGGTCCCGCCGCCCGCCGTCGCCGTCAGGTTCACGGCAATCGGCGTGTACGGGATACGCCCGTCCCAGTTCGTATAGGTGCGCGTGATGATCGCGTTGGGGTTGACGTCGCTGGCGCCCGGTCCGGGGTTGGCCGACGCGCCGGAACTGCCGCCCACGTAGCGGCCGTAGCTGGCCCTGACGGCCACGCGGCCCTCGCCGGTGATGTCGTAGATCGCCGACACGCGCGGTACGATGGTCGAGTAGATCGGGTAGTTGTTCTCGCCTTTGTACTCGAAGAGGTTCCTGGTCGCGAACGGACCGGTGCCAGGATTGCCCTGCTCGGGCAGGAAGCTCGAATAGCGGTCGTAGCGCAGGCCGAGGTTCAGCGTCAG
>JANOZI010000896.1:0-5983 GCA_031429375.1 Acidobacteriota bacterium
CGCAGCACAGAGACTCCAAACCCGGTCGTAGACCTCGCGCGACTGGTCGACGTTGGCGTGGACCGCCTCCTTGATCGGAATCATGTCGTCGCGCCGGATGCAGCGATAGTTGCCGGCGATCAACATCGGCCATTTCGCCAACGGCACAAAAATCGAGTCGTGAACCTTGAGCTTCACCGGGACTTCGATGGCGCCGTCGCCCGGGTCGAAGCGCGCCGCTTCGATGTCGGCCTCGAGGCTGCGAAGCAGGGTCGTGGCCTCCGCTCCGTCGAAGCGCGCCGCCTTGAAGTTGGTCGGCAATCCCACGTGGAGCACGTTCTTGGGCTGATCGGGCGGACGGAATGCCTGCGGATCAGGGCTGGCCAGCGTCGTGAGCGCTGGATCGAAGTTCTGCCAGACGCCTGGATCCGCGTAGCAGCCTTCGAGCGTTTCAGTCGCGAGTCCGGGTATGCGCTTGAGGTATGGCAACGGCGGCATGTTCATGATCGCCAGGCAGGGCTTGCGCGAGCGCGCGATGCGGTCCATCAATTCCCGAACGCCGCTCGCGCCGTACTGGGCTTCCTGCATGCCGAGCACGATCAAGTCGTACGTGCCTGGATCGACCTCCTCAGGCGTGGCCGCGGAGAGCGTTCCCGGCAGGCCCGTCGATGCGATGTCGAGCGGCGCCGCGCGGCCCTTGATTGGGAACCGGACGACCGTGCCCTCACGATTGATCAAGTCAGCGGTCGGCCTGGTGCACACCATCGCGACGCGATGGCCGGCCATCAAGAGCTTGGTTCCGAACAGCGAGCCGTACGAGGCGCCGAGAATGAGTATGTTGGATGTCACGATTCGACCTTAGATTGCGCCTTGTTGACGCGCCGCCTGGATGTCTTCGTCGCTCAGGCCAACCACGGTGCGGAGCACTTCGTCGGTGTGCTCGCCATAGAGCGGCGACCGGATCACTTCCGTCGGTGAGTCCGAAAGTTTGATCGGATTGCCGACGGTCAGGTATTTCCCGCGCTTGGGGTGGTCGACTTCGACGACCGTTCCGGTCTTGCGCAGCGAGGGCTCCTCGGCGAGCTCCTTCATCGAGAGAATCGGCCCGCACGGCACGTCCAACTCGTTGAGCGTCGCCATCACGTCCATCTTGTTCATGGTGGAGGTCCACTTCTCGACTTCAGCGAACACCTGAGACAGCCGTGGCAGACGGGCGTCGGGGGTGTTGAAGTTCGGGTCCTCGAGCCAGTCGGCGTGACCGATGGCCTTGGCGAGGGCCGGAAAGGCCTGCACCTGCGCGATCACATAGATGTAGGCGTCGGGGTCGGCCTCCCAGCCTTTGCACTTAACAATCGAACCCGGGTGGCCGCCGCCGGAGGCGTTCCCGGCGCGTGGCACCGCGTCGCCGAATGTGCCGTTGGGATATTGCGGATACTCTTTCAGCGGACCGTGGGCGAGCCGCTGCTGATCGCGCAGCTTCACGCGGCACAGGTTCAAGACGGCATCCTGCATCGCGCAAGTCACGCGCTGACCTCGGCCGCTGGTCTCACGCTGGAACAGCGCCGCGAGGATTCCGGCAACCAGGTGGATGCCGGTACCGGAATCGCCGATCTGGGCGCCGGTCACCAGGGGGACGCGATCGATTTCCCCGGTCGTGGACGCCGCACCGCCGGTGCACTGTGCGACGTTTTCGTAGACCTTGCAGTCTTCGAACGGGCCGGGCCCGAAGCCTTTGACCGAGGCATAAATCATTCGCGGATTGATCTTCTGGATCTTCTCCCACGGAAAGCCCATGCGATCGATCGCGCCGGGCGCGTAGTTTTCCACCATGACGTCGCATTTTTCGATCAGCTTTGCGAAGATCTTGTTGCCCGCTTCGGTCTTCGGATTCAGCGTGATGCCGCGCTTGTTCGAGTTCAGCATCGTGAAATACAGGCTGTCGACTCCCGGAATGTCGCGCAGCTGGCCGCGGGTAGGATCGCCCTCGCCCGGCCGTTCAATCTTGATGACGTCGGCTCCGAACCACGCCAGGATCTGTGTGGCAGTCGGTCCCGACTGCACATGCGTCATGTCCAGAACTCGCACGCCATCCAACGCTTTCCCCATGATGAATGCCTCTTCCTTGAGATGTCGACTTAGGGAGGAGATTCTATCCTGAGAAGGGGCTCAAGAACATCGGGGCGCCCAGAAGAATGTGCGTCGTTCTCTACCGCCCGGTCAAAGTGGCTAGCGAATGCTCGATCTGATTCAATACGTCAGCCGGTAGAGCAGCCACTCCTTCATCCATTGCGCGTTACGACGATGGTAGAAGTCGCGCGCCGGCGTGTTCCACTCGAGGACGTTCCAATCCATGCGCCCGCAGCCACGCTCCTCCCCGAGCTTTCGTACGAACTCGAAGAGCGTCCCGCCGGCCCCGGAGCCTCGAGCGCGTTCGAGGACGAACAAATCCTCCAGGAACATGGTCGGCTTCGCGAGGAAGCTCGAATAGGTTTCAAACCAGATCGCATAGGCGATCGGCCGGTCCGCTTCGTCGAGGGCCAGCGCCGCCTCGAAACGCGGCCGTGCTGCAAAGGCATCAGCGCGCAGGCGAGCCATGGCCGCGGCATCGGGCCGCTCGAGTCGCTCGTAGTCGGCGAGCGCTTCAATCAGCCGCACGAAGTCGTCAAAACGCTCTGGCGTCAGCGGGACAATCGTCATGGTGCTGGGAACGATACTGCAATGCCGCGCGGCACGCGCTGTTTTGCCACCGCGCTACAATGCGCCGTCGAGGATCTATGGACCGCCGAACATTCGTTGCGTTCTGTACCGCCAGCGGCCTTTCGTCAACCCTGATGCCCGGTGTGCTCTGGGCGCAGATGCAGCCCGGCACCAGGAAGATGTCGCTCGAGATGGTGCGCGAAGCCGCGCGGCTCGCCGGCCTGGCGTGGACGGATGAGGAATGCCAGGACCTCGCGGAATCACTCTCGAGCCTCGCGCGCGGCGCCGAGGCGATCGACAAGCCGTCGCTCGGCAACGCATCGCCGCTGCCGATTCAGTTCAATCCGAATCCTCCTGGCATGCCGGCAGCCCGCGTGCCGGCGGATGTGTTCCGAATCGAACCCGCTCCGCGCGTGACGCGGCCGGCGAACCTCGAAGAGGCTGCGTTCTGGTCGCTCACCGAGCTCGCCGATCTCCTCCGCACGAGGCAAGTCACGTCCGTCGAGCTGAGCCAGATGTACCTGTCGCGGCTGAAGCGGTATAACAAGCAATTGAACTGCGTCGTGTCGCTGCTCGAGCAGCGCGGCCTGGCAGAAGCCGCTGCCGCCGACCAGGAGATCGCGGGTGGCAAGTACCGCGGCACGCTGCACGGCATTCCGTTCGGCGTGAAGGACATCATCGCGGCGCGAGGCGCACCGACGCGGTGGGGCGCACCGCCGCTCGAATCGCAGACCTTCGACTACGACGCGACCGTCGTCCGGCGGCTGTGCGACGCGGGCGCGGTGCTGGTCGCAAAACTGACGACGGGTGAGATGGCGTTCGGCGATCAGTGGGCCGGCGGGCGCACCAACAATCCGTGGCGGCTCGACGAAGGCAGCAGCGGATCGTCGGCGGGCTCCGGCGCGGCGGCTGCGGCCGGACTCGTCGGCTTCGCGATCGGCACCGACACCGGCGGATCGATCCTGTCGCCGGCGATCCGCTGCGGCGTCGTCGGCCTGCGGCCGACGTTCGGCCGCGTCAGCCGTCACGGCGTGATGGCGGCCGGCACCACGCTCGACAAGATCGGGCCGATGTGCCGGCACGCCCAGGATTGCGCGATCGTGCTGCGCGCGATCGCCGGGCCCGACGATTTCGACACCGCCGTCGCGCGCGGCATGCCCGTCTCGTGGGATCCCGCGGCCCGGCCCACGCGGATCGGTGTCGTCACCGCGATGCTTGACGCGGAGGCGGATGCGGAGCAGCGTGCCAACAACCAGCGCGCGGTCGCGATGTTGAAGACATTGGGCTGCACGACACGCGAAGTCTCGATGCCGCCGGGCGATCTCAGTTACTTCATCGAATACACCGAGCGCGCCGCCGCCTTCGATTCGTTCACGACGAGCGGCCTGCACCAAGGCCTGCGGCCGCGCACCAGCCGGTACCTGCGCGCCGGCCAGCTGGTGACGGCGGTCGACTACCTGCAGGCCAATCGCCGCCGCGCCGCGATCATGCAGGAGGTGGCGAACGCGATGGCCGACGTCGATGCGGTGATGTTCACGTCATTGACGCTGGACTCGCGCACCAGCCTCAATCCGGTCATGAGTCTCACGGGCCATCCATCGATCGCCGTACCGAACGGATTCCGCGACAACGGGACGCCAACCGGCGTGATGTTCTCCGGGCAGTTGTACCAGGAGGGCGCGATCACTGCGCTGGCCAGGGCGTGGCAGGAGGCACTGCCGGACCCACATCGCCGTCCGCCGCTGTTCTCGCAACCGGCGTAACCGACTGGAGATCTTCGACGAAGCAGTCTCACGGAAGTCGCGCAGATTCTGCCCTTGCTTCCTTGACAACCGGAAGCTCGGGGTCGGCGTTCTTCCACAGGGTCAGGAGATCGTGGTACGCGCTCTTCGCTTTCACGGTGTCGCCCGAGAGCGCGAGCGCTCGTGCCAGCTGCAGGCGCGCCAACGCGTCCATCGGATCGACGAGCACGATGCTGCGATGATCGAGAATCCGCTGGAACTCGCTGACGGCTTCGGCGGGTTGACGTGCCGCGAGATACGCCAGGCCGCGGACGTAGATCGGATAAAGCGCGCCGAAGCGCATATAGAAGGCGAGCCCGCCGCCACCGAGGTCGTAGCGGGATGCGCTCTGCAGCGATTGAATCGCGGCAGACGGATCGCGCGCGTCAATCGCAAACAGGGCGCGGAGCGCCGGCAGATACAGCGATTGCACCGCCGTGTCCTCGGGAAAATTCTTCTCGAGATCGCTGGCCAGTTGCCGGGCTCGAGCCACGTCACCCGACAGTGCCAGCGCGAAAGCGGCGGCGTAGTCGACGTTGCGCCCTCTGGATAGCGCCATGGCCTGCATGGCTTTCTGTCTGGCGGCGGTGGTGTTCCCGTAAAACGCTTCCCACACCGCGGTGGCCACCTCGAAGAGCGCCGCTCGTTCGTGCTGACCGGCGCGCTGCGCGATATCCACCGCGCCCGATGAGAGTCGCCTCGCCTCCTGCAACCGGCCCGAACGAGCCAACGCGAGCGCCTCCAGGTGCGTAATCATGTCCTCCGTGGACCGCCGGCTTCGGGCGACCGCGGCCGTCCGGCTGATCGCCTCGGCATCACCACGCAAAAACGCGATGAAGTACGGCACCAGGACAAAGGCGTCGGTGTCGAGCTTGCGCTCCATCCCTCGACGGATTGTGGCCTCGGCATCCGTGAGGTGATTCAGGTGGAGCTCGGCATTCGCCCTGCTGTCGTAGGTGGGCACCAGATCGGAATCGATCGCCATCGCCTTGTCGGTTTGTTCGACGGCCAGCGCATATTTGCCGAGGCTCCTGGTGACGAAACCGGCGAGCAAACTTTGTGGAACCGGATCGCGCGGGTAGGTCTGCGCCCACGACTCGAGCGTCTTCTGCTCTCGTTCCAGATTGCCGGTGACGTCCCGGTCGTACATGGTGTCGATGTAGAACCGCTCGGCATCGCTCACCCGATTGCGTAACTGGTGTGCCTTCAGCAGGCTCTGCCGCGACAAGCTGGATTCTCCCAGGCTGCTGTACCTGAGGCCGAGGCTGGCATACGCCATCGCAAAGTCGGGGTCGAGCTCGACCGCACGCTCCAACAGCGCGATGGACCCACTCTGGTTCGACGTCATCGCCAGATTCATGCCGGTGCTATACGCCTTCCAGGCGTCCAGCGACGACGTCGTGGCGTCCCGGAACGGTATCGAGTGTTTCTCGATCGTGGCAACCGATTCGCCGACGCGAGTACGAAAGTTGATCGCCACCTGGCTCAGCGCGCCGAGGACATCTTCCTTGCGCGCCGCCTGCGCG
>JANOZI010000897.1:0-3386 GCA_031429375.1 Acidobacteriota bacterium
ACGTGCTGGAGATCAAGCCCGACACGGCGCAAGTCGTGGTCGGCCCGCGCGAGGCGCTGGGACGCACCACGCTCGCGGCGTCAGGCGTGAACTGGGTCAGCGGCAGTGCGGAGTCCGGCTGGCGTACCGTCTCGGCCCAGATCCGCCATCGGCATGCCGCCGCGCCCGCGAAAGTGCGCGCAGTAGACGACGGGCGCGCCGAGGTCGAATTCGACGCGCCGCAGACAGTGTTACGCCTGGCCAAGCCGTGGTGTTTTACGAGGGGGACGAAGTGGTTGGCGGTGGCTGGATCGATTGAGTTAAGAGTGCAGAGTCAATAGTTAAGAGTTAAGAGTTAAGAGTTAAGAGGCAGAGTGAAAGTTCTTAACTCTAAACTCTGAACTCTTAACTATTGGCGACAAGATGCGCGGCACTGCTCTCGTAGAGAGTGCCCGAGAGGAACCGTTCGGCATCAATGGCGGCCATGCATCCGGAGCCGGCCGCCGTGACGGCCTGGCGATAGATGTGGTCCTGCACGTCACCGGCCGCAAACACTCCTGTGACGCTCGTGCGCGAGCCGTCGTGCGTCTTCAGGTAGCCGTTGTCGTGCATGGCCAGCTGGCCCTTGAAGAGCGCCGTGTTGGGCGTGTGGCCGATGCCGATGAAGACGCCGTCAACCGGCAGCTCGCTGCGCTGGCCGGTGCTGGTGTTCTGGAGCACCAGCGCGGTGACCTCACCCCTGTCGATGTCCTTGATGTCGATCACCTCGGTGTTCCAGATGAAAGAGATGTTGGGGATCGACATCGCCTTGTCCTGCATCACCTTCGATGCGCGCAACGTGTCGCGGCGGTGAATCACCGTGACCTGTGTGGCCAGCTTCGAGAGGTAGATCGCCTCTTCCATCGCGGTGTCGCCGCCGCCGATCACGGCCACGGGCTTGCCCTTGAAGAAAAAACCGTCGCACGTGGCGCAGGTCGAGACGCCGCGGCCAGAGAGCTTCTTGTCGACCCCGAGATCCAGCCACTTGGCCGATGCGCCGGTGGCCACAATCAACGCCTGCGCGCAGTAGTGGGTCTTGCCCAGCGAGACCTGGAACGGCCGCTTCGACAGATCGATGGTGGTGACGTCGCCCGCGATGATCTCCGCGCCAAAGCGCTCAGCCTGGGCACGCATTTCGGCCATCAGGTCGGGGCCCAGCAGGCCGTCACGATAGCCGGGCCAGTTCTCGACCATGGTCGTCAGCATAAGCTGCCCGCCGGCCTCGATGCCCTCGATGACCAACGGCTTGAGATTGGCGCGCGCCGCGTACAGGGCCGCCGTGAGCCCGGCCGGACCGGAGCCGATGATGATGACCTGGCGCTCGTCGTTCACAGATGCTTATCGATGAGTTTGGAAAGATCGTCCTTGTTGGCCAGTCCGACGATGGTTTCCTTGAGGTCGCCGTCTTTGAACAAGAGTAAGGTCGGGATGCCGCGGACCATGAACGAGCCCGGCGTCATCGGATTTTCGTCGATGTCGACCTTCGCCACGGTGACGCGGCCGCTGTATTCCTCGGCCAGCTGATCCACGGTCGGCGCCAGGCGCCGGCAGGGCGCGCACCAGGTTGCCCAGAAATCCACCAGCACGACGCCGCTCTTCACCGATTCCTTGAAATCCGCATCGGTAAATGTCTTGACCTTCTCAGATGCCATGAAGCCCTCTGCCTGTTTTGATGCCGAACAACACCACGGGTGTCTTGTTGAGCTTGCCGATCATCTCGCCCGTCTCACACGCTTGTACAGTTTGACATATTCGGCTGCCGAGTGGTCCCACGAGAAGTCGGCCCGCATGCCATTTTTCTGCAGGCGCGTCCAGAGCTTCTGGTTGCCAAATGCCGCGAGTGCGCGGCCGAGCGCGTCGAGCAGCGCGGCGGGCCGATACTCGGAAAACAGAAAGCCGGTGCCCTGGCCGTTGCGCGGGTTGTAGGGGCGCACCGTGTCGACCAGTCCGCCCACCGCCCGCACGACCGGCACCGTGCCATAGCGCATGCTGTACATCTGATTGAGCCCGCACGGCTCGAAGCGCGACGGCATCAGGAAGATGTCGGCGCCGCCTTCGACCAGATGCGCGCGGCGTTCGTCGAACCCCACGAACGCGCTGATGCGATCGGGATAGCGTTCCGACAGGATCTTCCACATCGCCTGGTAATGCGGCTCGCCCGTGCCAACGATCACGAAGGATGCGCCGAGTGAGGGCAGCTCGGCCGCCACCGCGGCGACCAGATCCAGGCCTTTCTGATCCACCATTCGCGACACCATCCCGATCACGGGCCGCGCCAGTGTTTCTGCCGTGACCGGCAGCGCGAACATTTCCAGCAGGGCCTTTTTTGAGGCCGCCTTTCGATCGAGGTGCTCGACATCGAACGGCTGCGGCAGGAACGGGTCAGTCGCCGGATTCCACTCGTCGGTGTCGATGCCGTTCAGAATGCCGGCCAGCGTGTCGCGGCGCGCCCGAATGACGCCGTCAAGGCCATCGCCGTATTCGGGCCGCTGGATTTCTTCGGCGTAGGTCGGGCTCACGGTCGTGATCGCATTCGAGAACGCGAGCCCGGCCTTCAGAAAACTGAGCCGGTCGTAAAACTCGAAACCGCCGATCGTAAAGTCCTTCCATTCGAGGCCGAGGCGCGGCACCCACGTCTTGTCGGACAACCCTTGATACGCAAGGTTGTGAATCGTGAAGACAGTGCCGGGCCGACGTACGGTGCCTGGGGGGCCTTGGGTGCCGAGTGCGCGGGCGTAGACCGGCACGAGGCCGCTCTGCCAGTCGTGCGCATGAAGAATGTCGAAGGGCTGTGCAGATTGTTGCGCGGCCCATTCGACGGCGGTGGCTGATAGAAATGCGTATCGAAGGGCGTTATCAGGATAGTCCCGGCCGCCCTCGTTGTAGATGCCGGGCCGGTCGTAGAGCTCCGGACAATCAACCAGCACTGCGCGCGCGCCGGGTCCTAACGCAACTTCGTGCAGGTCGGCCCGGAACGCGAACGACGCGAGCTCGAGCGCCACCGCCCCCACGATTTCGCCGGACGGAACCCCGCGGTAGCGCGGCGTCATGACCGTGACGTCGTGACCGAGCCGGCCGAGCGCTCTGGGAAGGGCGGCGGCAACATCAGCCAACCCGCCGGTCTTCGAGAAGGGCTGCGCTTCTGAGGCGATCATCAGAATGCGCAAGCCTTTCGGCTTCTCGGTGGGTCGTTGCGGCTTGCGGACTTCCACCCCGGCGCGGGTGCCGCGCCGGGCGCCCGGTTGGGGCTTGGGGCTTGGGACTCGGGGCATTACGTTCTTGAGTATCAGCCCTCGAGCCTCAAGTCCCAAGCTTTCAAGCCCTCAAGCCCCCAAGCCCCCAAGCCCGCCGCTTAAGCTCTTCCGAAA
>JANOZI010000898.1:0-3289 GCA_031429375.1 Acidobacteriota bacterium
TGTTCGAGGCGGTCAGGCAGCGGCGGAGCCGGAGCCGGGGGAGGCCAACATCCTGAGGGAAACAGGGTTAGGCCGTTTGGACCCCGGAGGAAGATAGGAAGCGTTCGAGGAAATAAGTGTCCCTTCCGGTTGCACGGCTGGCACAAGACGTGCTAGCATTTCCGTTTTGTCTAGGCTGGCGTAGCTCAGCCCGGTAGAGCAGCTGATTTGTAATCAGCCGGTCGGGGGTTCAAATCCCTTCGCCAGCTCCATCTTTTGAGCGAACGGCAAGCTAAGACGAGGCACAACCAACGGGGATCCTCACCAACGAAGATTTATTTGGAACCGTTTCCGCGAGCAGCGAAAGCCGTGTCGCCGGAATCGTGAAGGCGGCACGGGAATTAATGCCGTCGCAAAACCAAGGGGCAGGTGGCGGAGCGGTCAATCGCAACAGACTGTAAATCTGTCGCCCCAGTGGCTACGAAGGTTCGAATCCTTCCCTGCCCACCATTCGACTCGACTTCATCTCGCCATGGGCGAGACGAAGTCTCGCTCATGGCAGGCCAGGGCGAGGCGAGTCGAATGCCCTGAGTGAGGAATCGGACGCCTGGAAGGCGGACGATTCAGAATCGAAGGGCGGAAGCGAGAGGCTGTAAAGAGGCTGAGGCTGAGTGAAGTGGATAGGACGAGCACCGAGGCGCGGGAGTAACTCAGTGGTAGAGTCACAGCCTTCCAAGCTGTTGGTCGCGGGTTCGATCCCCGTCTCCCGCTCCACTCGACTCGCCGTGCGGCCCGCCTCTGGCGAGCCGCAGGCTCGCTCGTGGCAGGCCATTCGACTGGTCGAGTGTCCTGAGCGAGTAATCGAACGGCTGAAAGCCGTTCGAGTGCGAGTCGAAGGGCATTCGCAGGCCCTGAGTTGAGTCGCAGGGCTAGAGGGTTGAAGGGCGCGAAGGCTGATGTAGCTCAGTTGGCAGAGCGCGTCCTTGGTAAGGACGAGGTCACCGGTTCAATCCCGGTCATCAGCTCCATCCTTCGCTCGCGAGCTACGTGGCGAGCTACGGATGGCAAGCCCTGCGACTTGGACGGCGGATCGCAGTTGAAGTTTAGGGGCGTTTAACTCTAACCGACGCCGGCACGGGGCCGGGTCGTAAGGAAGCGAGCGAAGGCGAGTCATGGCGAAAGAGAAATTCGATCGGTCCAAAGCACATGTCAACGTCGGCACCATTGGTCACATCGACCATGGCAAGACGACGCTCACTGCGGCGCTGACCAAGGTCTCGGCCGACAAGGGTTGGGCGAAGTTCATCTCGTACGACCAGGTGGCGAAGGCCTCCGAGTCGCAGGGGCGCCGCGACGATACCAAGATTCTGACGATCGCGACGAGCCACGTGGAATATGGCACGGCGACCCGTCACTACGCGCACGTCGACTGCCCGGGGCATGCCGACTACATCAAGAACATGATCACCGGCGCGGCCCAGATGGACGGCGCCATTCTCGTCGTCAGCTGCATCGACGGCCCGATGCCGCAGACGCGCGAGCACATCCTGCTCGCCCGCCAGGTCAACGTGCCGTACATCGTCGTCGCCCTCAACAAGGTCGACGCCGTCGACGACACCGAGCTGGTGGACCTGGTCGAGCTCGAGGTCCGCGAGTTGCTCACGACCTATGGCTTCCCCGGCAATGACCTGCCGGTGGTGCGCGTGTCGGCGCTCGGCGCGATCAACGGCGACCCCAAGGGCGTCGAGTCCGTGCAGAAGCTGATGGATGCGCTCGACGCCTACATCCCGGTGCCGGAGCGCGATGTCGACAAGCCGTTCCTGATGCCGATCGAAGACGTGTTCTCGATCTCGGGCCGCGGCACGGTCGTGACCGGTCGTATCGAGCGTGGCCAGGTCAAGGTCGGCGAGGAAATCGAGATCATCGGCTTCAAGCCCACCGAGAAGAAGGTCGTCACCGGCGTCGAAATGTTCCGCAAGCTGCTCGACTCGGGCCAGGCGGGCGACAACGTCGGCATCCTGCTGCGCGGCGTGGAAAAGGAAGACGTCGAGCGCGGCCAGGTGCTGGCCAAGCCCGGTTCGATCAAGCCGCACACCAAGTTCAAGGCCGAAGTCGTCGTGCTGACCAAGGAAGAGGGCGGCCGTCACACGCCGTTCTTCAACGGCTACCGTCCGCAGTTCTACTTCCGCACCACGGACGTCACCGGCACGCTCAACCTGAACGAGGGCGTTGAGATGATCATGCCCGGCGACAACACCAGCGTCAGCGTCGAGCTGATCGCACCGGTCGCGCTCGAAAAGGGCGCGCGGTTCGCGATTCGTGAAGGCGGCCGCACCGTCGGCGCCGGCTCGGTGACCGAAATCATCGCCTAACTGTTAACCGGCAACTGTTGACTGTTAACTGAAGAAGGATCACCGTGAGAGACATCATTCAAATGGCGTGCGGCGAATGTAAGCGCCGCAACTACAGCACCACGAAAAACAAGAAGAAGACGACCGAGCGTCTTGAAATGAAGAAGTACTGCCGGTTCTGCCGGAAGCATCAACCGCACAAGGAGCAGAAGTAGGCGCGGAGGCCAGTAGCTCAATTGGCAGAGCACCGGTCTCCAAAACCGGGGGTTGGGGGTTCGATTCCCTCCTGGCCTGCCATCCTTGAGTGCGGCACGCGGACACACTGCGAACCATGAGTACTGAGACGATAGAACAACCCGGCGAACGCTCCCTCAGAGGACCGCTTGGCTGGTGGCGCCGGACGGGTGAGTTTCTCACCGAGGTGCGCAACGAAATGAAGCGCGTCACGTGGCCCTCGCAGCGCGAGGTCTACGCGACGACCGTCGTGGTGATTCTCACGTCGGTGTTTTTCGGGTTGTACCTGTTCGCCGTCGACATCCTGCTCAACAACGCCTACCAGTGGCTGTTGCGGCAGTTCGGAGCGCAGGCATGACCGACGTCGCCACCAAGAGCTGGTACATCGTGCATACCTACTCGGGCTTCGAGAAGAAGGTGTCCGAGTCGCTCGAAGAACGGAAGAAGGCGTACGGGCTGGCCGATGAGATCGGCGAAATCCTCATCCCGACCGAGGATGTCGTGGAAATGCGCGGCGGCCGCAAGGTGGTCTCGTCCAAGCGCTTCTTCCCCGGCTACATCCTGGTCGAGATGACCATGACCGACAACGCGTGGCACGTCGTGAAGAATACGCCGAAGGTCACCGGGTTTGTGGGCGGGGGCGGCGGGCTGCCGCTGCCGGTGAGCCCGGAGGAGATGGCCACGCTCTTAAGCCAGATGGATGCCTCGACGGTCAAGCCGCGGAG
>JANOZI010000899.1:0-7320 GCA_031429375.1 Acidobacteriota bacterium
CGAGGCGAGAAAGGCGATCGCTGATGCGATCTCCTCAGCCGTGGCCAGCCGCTTGAGCAGGTGCATGTCGGCTTGCCCGCTCAGCACCGCCTCGGGATCCGGCAGGGTTGCCGCCCAGTCGCGCAGCAGCGTCGTATCGACCCCGGCGGGGCACACGCAGTTGACTCGAATGCCGTCCGGCGCGAGCTCGAGGGCCAGGGCCTTGGTCATTGAGACGATGGCGCCCTTCGACGCCACATACGCAGCGCCGCGATCCTGGCCGACCAGCGCCGTCATCGACGAGACGTTCACGATGACACCGCGCGAACGGCGCAGCGCCGGCACCGCCGCGCGAATCATGTAGAACGCGCCGTTCACGTTTACCGCGAAGATCCGGTTCCATTCCTCATCGGTGTAGTCCTCGACCGCGCGGGCGAAATGGATGCCGGCGTTGTTGACGAGCACATCGATGCCGCCGAAGCGCTCGATGACGGCCTGGACCGCGGCTGAGACCTCGCGGCTCGAAGACACATCCGCGGCGAGTGCGAGCGCGGTCTCCGCGCTGCCCGCGTTCGTGACTTCCGCCGCGGCGGCGTCAAGGACGCCGCGATCGGAATCGATCATCGCCACGCGGGCGCCGGCCCGCGCCATCTGCAGCGCGACCGCCAGGCCGATGCCCTTGGCCGCGCCGGTCACGATCGCGATCTTTCCGGCGAAGCTCACGATCGGTCCCGGCCGGACCGGATCGGGAGGCGGGTCTGAAGACCCGCCTCTACGGGACTGACGTGGGCGGCGACGATGCTCTGCACGTCCGCCGACGCCTGCCGCAGGGCGTCGACCGCCGAGCGCTCGCCGATCATGGCGCGTTGCACGTTCCGCCACAGCGCGTCTTCGCACAGGGGATAAGCGGCGAATCTCGGCGGAATGATCATCGTCTTCTCGGTCTCCGCGAGCAGATCCCACCGGTGTGCGGCTGCCGGATCGGCCGCGTCCTCGGATCGCACTGCCGACAGCGCGCTGGCCCGGCAGGGAATGGCGCCGCGCCGGGCTTCGCCGAGTTGCGCTTCGAACGAGGTCAGGTGGCGCACCAGCGCCGCAGCGTGTTCAGGTTGTCGTGCCGAACGCGGAATGGCGAACGAATGGCACCCGGCGTAGGCCGCGCGCCTGCCGGTTGGGCCCGCCGGCAGCAGCGCGAGCCCGACGCGATCGGCCACGACGCACGTCGCCGGATCGCGATACAGGTGATAACTGCCCGGCCAATCCGTCACCATCGCCGCGTCACCAGCTCGGAACGACGCCGAGATCTCGTCGTAATGCCAGTTCGGGAGGTCACGTGGCGTGACACGCCGCGTGTGATGCAGCGCCACGATCTGCTGGACGGCCCAGCGGCCGGCTGGCGAATCGAACGCCGGTTGCAGATCGCGATCGAACAGGTCGCCGCCGGCCCCGATCAACAGCTCGTAAAAGGTGCCGAACAATCCCGAGTCCCGTCCCGGAAACAGAAATCCATAGCAGCCTGAGGCCCGCGTGACCTCGTCCGCCGTGTCGATTAACTCCGTCCACGTCTGGGGCACACGGGGAATCAGATCGCTGCGGTAGTGCAGCAGCCGAACGTCGAGGTTCCTCGGGATCTGCAGAAGCTTGCCGTCGATGCGCGAGAGTTGCGCTGGCCGCGGCAGCAAGTCGCCGACCAGTGCGTCGGGCATGACCTCGTCCAGCGGCGACAGCCACGCCGCCTGCGACGGCGCGTACTTGGTGTGCGTGGAGATGACATCCAGCGGCTCGCCCGATTCGAGCGCGTGTGTGACGAACCGATTGAGCTCTGGATGCGGCAGCTGTGCGACGACGTCAACTCGCACCTGCGCCTGTTGCTCGAAGGCCGCGATGGCGTCGTAGAGCGGGTCGTACATCGGCCCGCCGACGAGGGCGGCGCGCACGGCCGGCAGGGGCGGCAGGGGCGGCGTAGTCATCCTCGGTTGGCCGCTACTTTCCCGCGCTCCATCCACCGTCAATCATAAATGCCGACCCGGTGACGAACGACGATTCATCGCTGGCAAGGTAGAGCGCGGCGGCCGCGATCTCGTCGGGGCGCCCCATCCGTCCCACGGCCTGGGTCGCGTTCATGTCGCGCCGCGCGGCCTCTTGATCCGGATAGGCCTTCAGCCGCTCGGCGATCCATGGCGTTTCCACGCGCCCAGGACAAATGCAATTGATCCGGATCCCGTCGAGCGCATGATCGAGCGCCATGCTCTTGGTCAACCCGACGACGGCGAACTTGCTGATGCAGTAGGCGAGGCGATCCCGAATGCCGACGACGCCGCCGATCGACGCCATGTTGATGATGTTGCCGGATCGCCGTTCCAGCATCGACGGCAGAAACGCCTTCGTGGTGTTGAAGACGCCCCGTACGTTGACGGCGTAGAGCCGGTCGAGGTCGGCCCCGGCAGTCTGCAGCAGCGTGCCGACGTGCCCGATGCCGGCGTTGTTGACGAGGATGTCGAGACGGCCGGTGCGGGCGAGCACTTCCTGCGCCCGCCGCTCGCACTGCGCCTCGTCGGTGACGTCGAGTGTGAAAGCCGTGGCGAACTCGCCGATGCGCGCGGCGGTCGCGAGCGCGGAGGCTTCGTCGCGATCCGTGACCAGCACGCGCGCGTGCGCGGCGGCCAAGGCTTCGGCGATCGCGGCGCCAATACCTGACCCCGCACCAGTCACCAGGGCGATCTTGTCAGTGAGATCGAACATGAGGCTCGGAAGGTATGGTCCCGCCTACTTACTGTCAAGAACGCTTCCGTTACCTGGTAACCGGAACTACTTGTCTACGGTGCCTGGGGTGCCTAAAGTGCCTAAGGTGTCCGCCTACGCGGCCGAAGGCCGCTACGGCGAGACCTCGCCGTAGCTCGCAGGCGTTATTCTGCGAGCGAAGGCGGGCCAAGGGTGCTTCGATGAGAAAACTTCTGCTTGTGGTTGCGACTAGCGCTGCGGTCATCGTCGGCTGCTCTGGTCAATCGACGCCGGGGCGCATGAACATCGCCGTGATCCCCAAGGGCACGTCGCACGTGTTCTGGCAGAGCATTCATGCCGGCGCGCGTCGGGCGGCGAAAGAGCTCGACGTCGACATCACGTGGCGCGGCCCGCTGCGCGAAGACGATCGCGATTCACAGGTGGCCGAGGTCGAGAACGCGGTGGCCCGGCGCGTCTCGGGCATCGCGCTCGCGCCGCTGGATGAGGTCGCACTGGTCGCGCCGGTGATGAGCGCGGGCCGCAGCGGCGTGCCGGTCGTGATTTTCGATTCGGGCCTCAAGGGCGGCGAGTTCGTGAGCTTCGTGGCCACCGACAACGACAAGGGCGGCGAGCTGGCCGGCGAACACCTCGGCAAGGCGCTCGGCGGGCGCGGCAAGGCCATCCTGTTGCGTTATGCCGAGGGCCACGACAGCACCACGCGCCGCGAAGAGGGTTTCCTGCGCGGCCTGAAAGCCCACCCGCAGATCGAGATCGTCAGCAGCAATCAGTTCCTGGGCGCGGACGTGGAAGGCGCCTACAAGCGGGCCGAAGCGATTCTCACCAACTACAAGAAGGCGGACGGCAGCCTGAGCATCGACGGCATTTTCGCGCCCAACGAATCCACCGCGTTTGCGGTCATGCGCGTGCTGCAAGACAGCGGATGGGCGGGCAAGGTGAAGTTCATCGGCTTCGATGCCTCCGACGGCCTGCTGGCCGGCCTGCGCAGCGGTGCGATTGAAGCGCTCGTCGTCCAGGATCCGGTTCGCATGGGCTACTTGAGTGTCGTGACCATGGTGCGCCACCTGCGAGGCGAGAAGGTCGAGGCCCGTATCGACACCGGTGTGCACCTGGTGACCCGCGATCTGCTGGACCGCCCCGACATCCAACAGCTGGTGCAGCCGGATCTGTCGAAATGATCGGCGCTCGCGACGCCGCGGCGCCGCGATTCGAAATGCGCGGCATCGCGAAGCGCTTCGATGCGACCGTTGCGTTGGATGACGTTGATTTCAAAGTGGCCGCCGGCGAAGTGTGCGGCCTCGTCGGCGAGAACGGCGCCGGCAAGAGCACGCTGATGGCGATTCTGTCGGGCGCGCTCGCGCCCGACGCCGGCGTGATGCGGCTGGATTCAACGCCGTACGCGCCCACCCACCCGATGTTTGCGCGACGGGCCGGCGTGGCGATGATCTACCAGGAGTTGTCGCTTGCGCCCGACCTCAGCGTGGCCGACAACATCATGCTCGGCATGGAGCCATCGCGGTGGGGCGTGCTCGATCGGGCCGGCATGCGGACGGCCGCCGCGGTCGCGCTCGCTGAGCTCGGGCGGCCCGACATTCGGCCCGAACAACTGGTCGCGGATCTTTCCGTCGCCGATCAGCAGCTCGTGGAGATTGCCCGGGCCATCGCCGTGGGATGCCGTGTGCTCGTGCTCGACGAGCCAACCAGCGCGCTTGGGCGCAGCGACGCCGAACGCCTGTTCGCGCTGATCGCGCGACTGAAGGCGCGTGGCCACTCGGTGGTCTACATTTCCCATTTCATCGACGAGGTCCGCGAGGTCTGCGATCGCATCGTCGTCTTGCGCGACGGCCGGGTCGTGGGCGGCGGACCGGCGACGATGACGCCGGACGAGATCGTGCGGTTGATGGTGGGCCGGACGATCGAGGATCTGTTCCCGCGCACACCCCGTCACGCCGGCGAGGCGATTCTCGAGGTTGACGCGCTCGTGCCGGGCGCGGCGACGTTCACGCTGCACCGCGGCGAAATTCTTGGCATTGCCGGACTCGTCGGTGCCGGCCGCACCGCGTTGCTGCGCGCTATGTTCGGTCTCGACTCCGTTCGCGCCGGCGGCGTGCGTGTCGGTGCGTATTCTGGTGCCTCTTCTCCGCAGCACCGCTGGAGGCAGGGCATGGGGATGGTGAGCGAAGATCGCAAGGCCGAAGGCGTGGCGCTCGGCCTCGGTATCGCCGATAACCTCACCCTGACCCGGTTGAGCGGGCTGGGACCTGCGGGGCTGGTGCTGCCCGCGCGACAGCATTCGGCCGCCGCCACGTGGGTGGAACGACTCGGAATCAAATCCGCCGGGACATCGCAGGCGGTTGGCGAACTGTCGGGCGGCAACCAGCAGAAAGTCGCACTCGCGCGCCTGCTGCATCACGACGTGGACGTCTTGTTGCTTGACGAACCCACGCGTGGCATCGATGTCGCCAGCAAGGCGCAGTGTTACGCGCTGATCGACGGGCTGGTCTCGAGCGCGCAGCCGGATCACCGCGCGCCGCGCGGCATTCTTCTGGTCAGCAGTTACATTCCCGAACTGCTCGGGTTGTGCGATCGGATTGCCGTGATGAGGCGCGGCCGGCTGTCTGAGCCCCTGCCGGTGGGCGAATGGGATGCGCATAGCCTGATGCGAGCGGCCACCGGCGCCGAGGCCGCATGATCCAGCCCACCACGAAGAGTCCGGGTGGCGGGGGCCCCGGGATGCCTCGCGTGCTGGCCGGTGCGGGCGGACCCGTGCTCGGCCTGTTGTTCGTGGCCGTCACGTTCGGCGCGTTGATCGGCGGACAGTTTTTCCTTCCCGGCAATCTCGAGCTGATCGCGCGACAGACCGCGATTGTCTCGGCCGCCGCGCTCGGCATGACGATCGTCATCGTCTCTGCCGGCAACGACCTCTCGGTCGGCTCAGTCGTGGCGCTGACGACCGTTGCGATTGCGTTGCTGCTCCGCGCGGGCTCGCCGCCGTTGGTCGCCGCCATCGGCGGCGTCGCCGCGGCCGCTGTGTGCGGGCTCGTCAACGGCATCCTCGTCACCGGCTTGCGCGTGGTGCCGTTCATCGTGACGCTCGGCACGATGATTCTCGTCCGAGGCGCGGCCAAGGGCCTGGCGGAGGAGCGCCGCATTGAAGCGCCGCAGACCTGGCTCAACGACCTGCTCCGCGCCACCGCTCCCGGTGAGGGGGGCCTGCTGCCGGCCGGGGTGTGGCTCGTGCTGATTCTCGCGGTGATCGTCGCCGCCGTGCTTCGCTACACGCCGTTCGGCCGGCATGTCTTCGCGATTGGATCCAACGAACGCACGGCACGGTTGTGCGGCGTCGCGGTGAACCGCAGCAAGATCATCATCTACACCGCGGGCGCACTCTTCGCCGGCATCGCCGGCGTATTGCAGTTTGCGCGCCTGTCGGTCGGCGATCCCACCGTGGCCGACGGCCTCGAGCTCGACGTCATCGCCGCCGTGATCATCGGCGGCGGCAGCCTGTCGGGCGGGCGCGGCACGGTGTTCGGCACGTTGCTGGGTGCGACGACGATGGCGGTGATCCAGATTGGATGTGCGCAGAAGGGTTACCCCAACTGGGTGCAGCAGATCGTCACCGGCGCGATCATCGTGCTCGCGGTTGCGCTCGATCGCTGGAGAACGGGAAAACAAAGTGCCTAGCCTTAAATGCTCCACACGGAACCACTGAAACACAGAAACACGGAACCTCTTGTTCGCCCCCAAAATGTTCTGTGCTTCCGTGTTTCCGAGCTTCCGTGTGATGCATTTGCGAGATGCCTCTTACGACGACTAGGAAAAGATGGCCGTGAGAATTACCGATCTCGAAATCTTCGATCTGCGGTTTCCGACCGCGCGGGCTGCCATTGGCACCGACGCGATGCATCCGGATCCCGATTACTCCGCGGCCTACGTCATTCTCAAGACCGATGGCGGCCTTGAAGGCCACGGGTTTACGTTTACGATTGGTCGCGGCAACGAGGTGTGCGCAGCCGCGATCGACGCCTTCCGCCATCTCGTCGTCGGCCGCACGCTCGAGGATCTCACCGCCGATCTCGGCGCGTTCTGGCGTGAGCTGGCCGGAGACTCGCAGCTGCGATGGCTGGGTCCTGAAAAGGGCGTCATTCACATCTCGATGGCGGCGATCGTCAACGCGGTGTGGGATCTGTATGCCAAGGCCGAGCGCAAGCCGGTATGGAAGCTGCTGGCCGACATGACCCCGGCGGAAATCGTGCGGTGCATCGACTTCCGCTACATCACCGATGCGATCACACCGGAAGAGGCCATCGATCTGCTCGAGCGTCAGCGATCATCCAAACCGGATCGCGAACGCCAGCTGCTGCAGTCCGGGTATCCCGCCTACACGACCTCGGCGGGTTGGATCGGCTACACCGACGATCGCATTCGACGCGCCTGCGCCGATGCCATCGCCGCCGGCTGGACGCACTTCAAGGTCAAAGTTGGGGCGAGCCTGGACGACGATGTCAAGCGCGTCGGGCTGGTGCGCGACGCCATCGGCCCCGGCCGCACCTTGATGATCGATGCCAATCAGCGATGGGACGTGCCGGAAGCCATCGATCG
>JANOZI010000900.1:0-4773 GCA_031429375.1 Acidobacteriota bacterium
CATCACTGGCGGGCGGCAACTACTCGGTGATCGTCGAGCTCGCGGGATTCCGATCGACCACGCTCAGCTCGGTCACACTTAGCGCGGCGCTGCCGGCCTCCGTCAAGGTGGTGCTGCAGGTCGGCACGCTGTCGGAGAACATCACGGTCGTCGGCGAATCCGCCACGGTCGTGCAGTCGTCGTCGCCCGCGATTTCGACCAACCTCACCGGCCAGCAGATCCAGACGCTGCCGCTCTCGAGCCGCAACGCCCTCGACTCGCTCACCTCGCTCGCCGGCTTCAACACCTCCGGCGCGGCGCGCAGCTCCACCGTCAGCGGCCTGCCGCGTAGCGCGATCAACATCACGCTCGACGGCATGAGCGTGCAGGACAATTACCTGAAGACCACCGACGGTTATTTCGCGCGCCTCAGCCCGCTGCTCGATTCGGTGGAAGAGGTCACGGTCACCACCGCCGGCAACACCGCGGATGCGACCGGCCAGGGCGCCGTGCAGATCAGGTTCGTCACCAAGTCCGGCACCAATCGCTGGACGGGCACCGGCTACGAGTACCTGCGTCATGACGCGCTGAACGCCAACACCTGGTTCCGCAATCGCGACCTGCCGCCCGACCCCAGGACCGGCAAGGCGCCGAAAGACAAGCTGCGTCAGTACCAACAGGGATTTGCGCAGGGCGGACCGATCGTCAAGAACAAGTCGTTCTTCTTCTTCAACTACGAAGAGGAGCGCCGGCCGGCGGCGAGCACGCTGCAGCGCGTGATTCTCACCCCGGCGGCGTCGTCCGGGATCTTCAGCTACAACGCCGGTGGCGCCGTGCAGCAAGTCAACCTTCTGCAGGTGGCGGCGGCCAACGGACAGCTGGCAACGATCGATCCGATCGTGGCCACGACGCTGGCCAACATCCAGGCGGCAACCAGGCTCGAGGGCGGCGTCACGGCGCTGAACAACCCGCTGGTGCAGCAGTACACCTGGTCGATGCCGACCAAGACCTTCAACCCGTCGCCGACGGTGCGCATCGATTACGAGGTGACGCCCAGTCATCGGCTGACCGGCTCGATGAACTACCGGCACATCAACTCGACCCCCGACACGACCAACAACGCGCAGTTGCCGTTTCCGAATTCACTGCAGACCGGCAGCCAGCAGTCGACACGCTACACGACATCGGAATCGTTCCGCTCGACCTTCGGCGACAGCCTGGTCAACGAGTTCCGCGTCGGCGCCAGCGGCGGCGCGACGTTCTTCTCGCCCGAGTTCCAGAAAGAGATGTTTTCCGACACCAACGGCTATCGCCTCAACCTCAACACCGCGTGCTGCGGCGCCGGTGCGGCGCTGACCAACTGGAGCCTCGGCTCCGGTGTCTCGGCGCGCGAAGCCTCGACCAAGGTGGTCGAGAACGCGACGACCTGGTTGAAGGGCAATCACAACGTGTCGTTCGGCGCGACCATGGTCCAGGCCGACGTATGGCTCGAGAACCAGACCTTGGTTCCGACCGCCAATTTCGGCCTGCTCGCCACCGAACCGGCTGCCGCCGTCTTCAACGCCTCTTCGCTCCCGGGCGCCTCGGCAGCCGACATCACGCAGGCGCAGAACCTGTATGCGATGCTGACCGGCCGCATCACGTCCCTGGCCGGCGACGCGCGCATCACCCCGGCGGGCGATCAGTACGTGCCGCTGGGCCGCTCGCGGGCCGCGGGCCGCATGCGCGAATTCAACGTCTACATCGCGGACTCGTGGCGCATGACGCCGACCCTGACCCTGAGCGGCGGGCTGCGGTACGTGCTGGCCAATCCGTTCTATCCGACCAATAACAGCTACACGACCGTGACCGAGGCGGGCCTCTACGGCATCTCGGGCGTTGGTAACCGCGCCAAGCCCGGTACACTCACCGGATCGAAACCGGGATTTGTGGCGTACCCGAGTGGCACTTACGCGTACCATCCCGACCGCAACAACTTCGCCCCAAGCCTGGGCGCCGCGTGGCAGTTGCCGACTTCCGACAACGTGATCGGTAGATTGTTGATGGGCTCCGAACAAGGCGACGCGGTGGTTCGCGCCGGCGCCGCGATGGCCTTCCAGCGTCCGGGCATGTCGGACTTCACCGGGACCTTCGGCGCCAACCAGGGCATCCAGGCGACGCTCAACCGCGACTCGACCAACGCGACGCTGCCGATCCTGCTGCGCGACAACCCGACACTGCCGGCCTCGCCGGCGGTCGTGCTGCCGATCGTACCCACAACAATCACCAACAGCGTGAATGCATACGACCAGAACATTCAAATGCCGTACACGCAGTCGTGGTCGGTCGGCTGGCAACGCAAGCTGACGCGCGACTCGGCGCTCGAGGTCCGTTACGTCGGCAGCCGCCACAAGATGGACTGGGACACGGTCAACCTCAACGAGCCAAACATCAACACCAACGGCTTCCTCACCGAGTTCCGCGCGGCGCAGGCGAACCTGCAGGCCAACATCGCGGCCGGCCGCGGCAATACGTTCGCCTACACCGGGGCCGGCACCACGCCGCTGCCGATCTTCCTGGCGCACTTCAACGGCCAGGCCGCGGCCAATGCCGGGAACACGGCGGCGTATGCGGGCGCGAACTGGACCAACGCGGGGTTCCTGGGCTTCCTGGCCCCCCGTAACCCCAATCCCTATGGGTTCATGTGCAACGGTCCGACGGCTGCCGGCCCGATGATCGGGTGCACGACCGCGACGCTGACCAACGGCTTGATTGGCAGCCCGACCTTCCGCGCCAACGCGACGGCGGCCGGCCTGCCCGCGAATTTCTGGGTGACCAATCCCGACATGCTGAACGGCGCCAACCTGACCACGAATTCGGGCGCCGGCACGCGCGCGCATTCGATGCAGCTCGAATACCGTAAGCGGTATTCCGGCGGCCTGGCGTTCAACACCAGCTACACCTGGAGCAAAGCCCAGTTGCGGCAGCGTTACGGCTTCAACAGGCCGCTCGAGTGGATCGACCAGGCCGGCCAGGTCGGCAACGTCCAGCACGCGCTCAAGGGCAACGTCAACTTCGAGATCCCGATCGGCCGCGAGCGCAAGTTCGGCTCGAACCTGCCGGGCATCGTCGACGGAATCATCGGCGGCTGGTCGCTCGACGCCGTGGCGCGCGTCCAGACCGGCGAGACGCTTGATTTCGGCAACGTGCGGCTGGTCGGCATGTCGGAAAAGGATCTGCAGCAGCTGATCAAGGTCCAGCAGGGACCGAGCGGCCAGATGTTCATCCTGCCCGACGACATCCTGCAGAACACGGTCAAGGCCTTCTCGGTTAGCGCGACATCGGCCAGCGGCTACGGCGCGCTCGGGGCGCCGACGGGCCGTTACTTCGCGCCGGCCAACGGGCCGGATTGTATCGAGATCGCGCCGGGCTACGGCGACTGCGGCCTCCGCAGCATCACCGTCAACGGACCGCGCCTGGCGCGTCTCGACCTCGGCATCTCGAAGAGGTTCCCGTCTGTGAAGATGCTGACGTTCGAGTTCCGCGCGGAAATGTTGAACGCGCTCAACCAGCCGTACTTCAACCCGGCATCGAACGGCGGCACGCCGCTCGGCTTTGCGACGAACACCAGCAATCCGGGCGGACCGGTCGCGACCGGCGGCACGCCGATCTACAACACGACCGGGGCCACCAACGTCGACAACTACCGTCTGACGCAACTGCTCGGCGACAACCAGGCGCGCATCGTCCAGCTCGTCTGGCGCGTTCGGTGGTAGCAAAAATAGGGTGCCTAGGGTGCCTCGGGTGCCGAAGGTGCTCACGCTAGCGTGAGGTGGATGCCAGGGTGCGGAGACGCACCCTGGCCATTCTTATTTGTCGCTGTCGCTGCGACGCCGCCCGGCGGTTGGCGGCCACTTCACATTGCGCTTGACCCTGGCGACATCCCACGCGTCGGTGGGGATCGTAATGCCGGTATGGCAATCGACGCAGACTGAGGCGCTGATATGGCGGCGGTCATAGACGAGCTCCATCTTTCCGCCACAGACGGGGCAGACGGCAACGGCGTCCAATGGTTCGGGTTCCAGCGGCTCGGCGGGAACTGCCGACGCCCGGGGGAATTTCAGCGGACCTTTCATAGTCTTATCGTTGGCAAGTCATTACCCTTACTGACCGGGCAGGCCCCACACGCGGGGAGCACTTTAGGGCCAACGCTTCCCTTCTACTACGGTTGCAGCAAAATCGAGGCCGCGTTCCGGTGAGCGCAGTCAGCGTGGCGTCGCGGCCACCGGGGCCTCTGCAGGGCCACCTCGTAGCCGCCGATGCCGACATGGATGTGTGCCGTGGAGCTGAGCTCAGCGCGGCGTGTGCCGCCGAATCGGCTTTCGCGCGAAACGCGACGTCGCCACCGAGCAACGTGCCGTGGCTCATTTCGTCTGTCCATTCGCAGCCGCACCCTCGACATCGAAGGTCGATGTCCACACTGCCGTCTCCGGCGCGCGGTGTGACGCGGATCGGCCAGCCTTCGGCATCCGAGCAGTCAGGGCAGGTTATCGGGAACGGCCCACGCGAAAGGACTTCGGGCACCAGGCGATGTTAAGGAAACTGACGGCAAGGATCTGTACGGAATCTAAAGGCCCGGCGCGCGAAATCAGCCGCGCTCACCGCCGAGCAGCAGCGCGACCTCGTTGAATACTTGAAATCGCTGTGAGAGGACCAGCCGAAAGGCCCGCCCAACGGCGGGTCTACGCCTTGGGCAATGTGAAGTAGAACGTCGTCCCGACCCCGGCCGCGCTTTCGACCCAGATGCGGCCGCCG
>JANOZI010000901.1:0-2645 GCA_031429375.1 Acidobacteriota bacterium
CGGGGGCGCCGTAGCCGTGCTGCCCGCAACCGAGTACGAGAGCACCACGATGCCGCTCTTTGGCAGGATCTTCTGATCGGACAGCTTCAGCTCGATCATGGCGCCCGGCGGAAGCAGAGGAATACCGTCTCCCAGCATTACGGGAATAACGGCGATCTCCACCGTATCCACCAGGCCCGCATCGAGCAACGAGCGAAACAGCCCGCCGCCGCCGAACAGCCAGATGTCCCGGCCCGGTTTTGCTTTCAGCGCGGGCAGGATATCCGCCGGATCGTCGTTCAAAATTCGCACGCCTTTATGTGTGGCCGCCGGCAGTGTCTTCGAGAAGACGACGACGTCAAGGCCGGGCATGGCGCCGTTGCCGCCCTGCGCGGTCATCATCTGGTACGTCTTCCGCCCGATCACGGCGGTGTCGAACTCCTTGAACAGCGCGCCAAAGTCGATCTGCGGGTCCATCACGATCCAGTCGTATTCGCCCTTCGGCCCCGCGATGAAGCCGTCCAGGCTCACCGCCACTTGGTAGCGTAGTAGTCTGCTCATGATGCGCTCCGCCGACATTCTGATCCGAAATGCCGATCTGATCGCAACCTGCGCGGGACCGGGTCCGCGCAGCGGCGACGGCCAAAAGAATATCTCGGCAATCGCCCGCGGATCGGTCGCCGGGCTCGACGGCCACATCGTATTTGTCGGTCCCGCCGACGAGTGCGACCGCGCCGTCACGCTCGCGCCCGGCGCGACGGTGATCGACGGCCGCGGCCGCACCGTCGTGCCCGGCTTTATCGATCCACACACCCACCTCGTATTCGCGGGCGATCGGCGCGATGAGCTTCAGCGCCGCCTGGCCGGCGCGACCTACGCCGAAATCGCCGCGACGGGTGGCGGCATCGTCCGCACCGTCACCGACACGCGCGCCGCATCCGAGGCCGACCTCGTCGCCGCGGCGCGGCCGCGTCTTGCCGAAATGCTGTCGTTTGGCACGACGACCGCCGAAGTCAAGAGCGGCTACGGCCTCGAGCTGGAGGCCGAGTTGCGCATGCTGCGCGCGATCCGCACGCTGGGGTCGTCGCAGCCGGTTGAGCTGACCGCCACGTTCATGGGCGCGCATGAAGTGCCCGCCGAATATCGCGGCCGCCGCGCCGACTACACACGGGCCGTGATCGACGGGATGATTCCCGCGGTCGCCGCCGAACGGCTCGCCGAGTGGTGCGACGTCTTCTGCGAAGACGGGGTCTTTACGCCTGACGAATCGCGCGCCATTCTCGAAGCGGGCCAGCGCCACGGCTTGAAGGCGCGCATTCACGCCGACGAGCTCGGCGCGAGCGGCGGCGCCGGCGTGGCCGCCGATGTCGGCGCGCATTCGGCCGATCATCTGATCTTCGTCGACGAGCCGCACGCCCGGCGAATGCGCGAGGCCGGCGTGGTGGCGACGCTGCTGCCGGCGGCGGCGTTTTTTCTCAAGCTCGGGCGCTTCGCCCCGGCGCGGATGCTGATCGATCAGCGTGTGCCGGTTGCGCTCGCCACCGACATCAATCCGGGCGGCGGCTTCACCACGTCGATGCCTTTCGTGATGGCGCTCGCGTGCTTCGGCATGAACATGACCCTCGAAGAAGCGCTGGTCGGCGCCACGCTCAATGCGGCGGCATCCATCGATCGCATCGGGTCGATCGGCAGCCTCGAGGCCGGCAAACAATTCGACGCGGTGGTCGTCGGCGGCGTGCTGTCGGATCTCATTCGCGTCGGCGGCCCGGTGATCTCCCACGTGATCAAACGCGGGCGGGTAGAATTCAAGTTGTGACTCGATTTGCCGACCTGACTCTTGCCCAGCTGCTCGAGGCACTGGCCAGTCCCGATCCGACGCCTGGCGGCGGTACCGCCTCGGCAATTGCGGGCGCGATGGGCGCGGCGCTGTTAATCATGGTGACCGGCCTTGCCAGGTCGAAGACCAATGCCGGCGACGAGAAGGCGGCGCTGCAGGCGGCGCGGCTTGCGCTCGAGCCGCTGCGGGCCGAGCTGAGCCGCCTGGCCGACGCCGATAGCGACGCGTTCGATCAGGTAATGGCGGCGTACCGCCGGCCCAAGGTCACCGACGAGGAAAAGGCCGCACGGACGTCGGCGATCCAGGCGGCGTTGCGGCAGGCGACCGTCGTACCGCTCGAGACGCTTCGCGCCTGCGCGGCGGCAATGCCGCTGGCGGCGCAGGTCGCCGAGGCCGGCAACCGCTCGGCGGCGAGCGATGCCGGCGTGGCGGTCGGGCTGCTCGAAGCGGCCGCGGCCGGGGCCGAGGCCAACGTGCAAATCAACCTCGAGGGACTGAAAGACGAGGGCTTCAACGCGAACGTGTCGTCCGAAGCGGCGCGGCTGGCGGCAGAGCTGGCGGCGGCGGCACGCGCGGCGCGGCAGGCGTTAGCCCGGCCTATTCATGAAGGCCCCCACTAGTCCGCCCTTCGGGCTTCGACTCCGGCCCGATTCTCGGGCCTTCGCTCAGGACTTTTAGCGGATCGGTGAACGCCGGATCCCGGGCATCAGCCGGGTGCTGGCATGCGGGTTGAACTGCCAGTTACGACTGTAGATCCCCGGCAGCAACCGCACCTCGGTTTCGTAGGTGATGTCGACGAAGAGATCCGGGCCGACCTGCTTGATCGTCA
>JANOZI010000902.1:0-2231 GCA_031429375.1 Acidobacteriota bacterium
CGTGGCGGGGGCCCCGGACTGGGCCCGCTTCCGCGGTCCGAACGGCTCAGGCATTTCAACGGCTACGAAGGTGCCGACGGAGTTCGGACACGACAAGCACTTGCTGTGGAAGCTGCCACTGCCGCAAGGCCACTCCTCGCCGATCCTGCAAGGCGATCGCATTTATCTGACGGCGCTTCGTGACGACACGCTGGTGGCGATCGCGATCGACCGCGGCACCGGCAAGATCGTGTGGGAGCGCGGCGCGCCGAAGGTCAAGACGGTCGTCGTCGACAAGCGCAACAACCCCGCATCGCCAAGCCCCGCCGTGGAAGACAACGGCGTGTACGTCTTCTTCCCTGACTACGGCTTGATCGGTTACGACCGAACCGGCAAGCAGCTGTGGACCATGGCGCTTGGCCCTTTCAACAATATCTACGGCATGGGCGCGTCACCGGTCATCGTCGGCGATCACGTCATCCTGGCGTGCGATCAGAGCGTGGGCTCGTACGTGATGGCGGTGAACAAACGCACCGGGCGTGTCGCGTGGAAAGTCGATCGTCCGGAAGCCAGGAGCGGGCATTCCACGCCGATCGTGTGGCGCGGGCCCGATGGTAAGGATCAAGTCATCCTGCCAGGCTCGTTCCTGCTGACCTCGTACGACGCCGCCACCGGCAGGAAGCTGTGGTGGGTCGGAGGGTTGTCGTTCGAGATGAAGTCGACGCCCGTGATCGGCGACGACGGCACGATTTACGTGAACGGCTATGGCGCGCCGGTCAACGATCCCGGCAACAAGGTCACGGTGCCGACCGCGGAAGAGGTGTGGAAGACGGCCGATGCCGACGGCAACGGCGTGCTGTCGAAGGCGGAGTTTCCGAAATTTACGCCGGGGTTCTGGTTTACCGTGGCCGACCTCGACATCAACGGCGCGCTCACGAAGGACGAGTGGTCGTATTACCGCGCGGCGCTCGATTCCGAAAACGGGATGCTCGCGATTCGCCTCGGTGGATCCGGCGACATGACCGACAAGGCGATTCGCTGGAAGTACCAACGCAGCGTGCCGCAACTGCCCTCCCCGATCCTGTTCAAGGGCGTGCTCTACATGGTCAACGACAACGGCATCGTCACGACGCTCAACCCGACTACTGGTGATGTGATCAAGCAGGGGCGCTTGGTTGGGGCGCCGGGCGCAGTGTTTGCCTCTCCAATTGCGGCCGACGGCAATTTGTTTTTTACGACGGAGGCAGGCGCCGTGGTGGTCGTGGCTCCGGGCGGTGATTTGAAGGTCACGGCCGTCAACGACTTGAAGGAAGACACCTACGCGACGCCGGCCCTTGCCGACGGCCGGATCTACGTGCGCACGACCCAGGCACTCTATGCGTTCGGGACGAACGACTGACCCACGTCAACGCCGAAGGTTCAGGTTACACTGTTGACCACTTTCAAAGGTTGGTGATCGATGCGCTGTCCCGGGTTCACAAGTTTGTTCATATTGCTTACCCTGGCGGGAGCCGCCGGCGTCAACGCGCAGCAGCCTGAGCCCACGACGCGCGAGGGCGTGATCGAGCGGGCGCAAGCGGAAAAGGTCAAAGACCTCAGGCCTTACATCCCGACCAGGGGTGAACGGGTGGCAGAAAGAATCGACAACATCCTGACCGGCCAGCGCAGGCACCTGCACCCGTTCTTCGAATCGGCGTATTCGGGCGGAGGCTTCGCCCTGGGCGCCGGATACACGAAGTTCGTGAACGCCTACAACTATGTGGACGTGCGAGGCAGCTATTCGCTCAACAATTACAAGCGGGCCGAGGTCGAGTTCGTCGCCCCTCGTCTCTTCCACCGCCGCGGCGAGCTGTCGTTGCTCGGCGGCTGGCGCGACGCGACACAAGTCAGCTTCCCTGCCCCGGGGAGTGACACGATAGATAATCGAACGAGCTACCGATTCAAGCGGCCGTACGCGTCGGGACTCCTCACGCTCTGGCCCGCCCGCAAATACGTTCTGCTTCGCGGCGGCGTCGAGTGGACGAAGTGGTCACAGGAACCTGGTCTTGGCCGCTACCCATCGGTCGAGACGGTGTTTACCCCGGCAACACTCCCTGGCCTTGGTGCCGATCCCACCTACGTGCACTCGCAGGGCACGATCGGCTTCGACTGGCGAACCTCCCCGGGCTATTCGCGACGCGGGGGGTTCTATCGCATCACCACGCACGACTACAAAGATCAGGACAAGGCCTTCGGCTTCCGGCAGATGGAGT